>JALSHN010000086.1 GCA_026982215.1 Gammaproteobacteria bacterium | reverse complement strand
GCAGCTTCCTCCACCTACGCCACATCCATGAACTCCACCAGCGGCGGGCCTGGGAGGCCTTCGTCCAGAGTGAACGCGATGCCTTCGCCCGCCTGCAGCTGCGGGCCCTGCTCGGCGGCGGCCTGCGCCTCGGCCTGGGCGAGGCGACCCCAGGGCACACCACCCTCCTGGGGCTGGGCGCCTTCTACAGCCGCGAGCGTCTCAGCGATGGCGGCGGCGGTGAAGACCTCGATTTCGGCCAATGGCGCGCCAATCTCTATCTGATCCACCAGAGCGAACCCGACCCCCACCGCCGTACCTGGCTCACCGCCTACCTGCAACCTGACCTCACCGCAATACACGACCTGCGCATCCTCACCACCGCCGGCCTGGCCATGGACCTCGGCCGCGGCTGGACCTTCACCTGGCAGATCAACCTCAACTACGACGCCCGCCCGCCGTTTCGCGTCGGCCGCTACGACCTCAACTACCGCGCCGGCATCAGCCGAAAATTCTGATTGCGACACCCGAAGGGCAACCAGCCCACCTGGCGAGTCAGCGGGGGAAAATCACCAAATGTTCCAGATCGAGGCGAATCCCGATCTTCTCGCCCAGCGGATGGACCTGATGACTGGGGGCCAGATACAGCACCTCGGCCCCACTCGCCAGACGCAAGGTGTACAAATAGGTGGCACCGCGAAAGAGGCGGCGCACCACCTCCGCTCGCAACGGGCTCGTCTCATCGTGGATCACGTCGTC
The DNA here is from genome assembly GCA_026982215.1 of Gammaproteobacteria bacterium. GTDB lineage: Bacteria > Pseudomonadota > Gammaproteobacteria > S012-40 > S012-40 > S140-43. The sequence goes on along the minus strand of JALSHN010000086.1, from coordinate 3,955 downwards.
CGGGCGAACGAGCAACACCACCCGAGTGGCTGGCGGCAACCGCTGTGACAACTCGCCGCTCAGCTCACCCAATTCGGTCTCCAGCACAGACTCCGCCCGCACCACGGCATCGAGGAAAACCCCCTGGCCGATGAAGCTGGCGACGAACCGGGTCGCCGGTCGATGATAGAGCGCGAAGGCACAGTCCCACTGCAACAACCGCCCCTCGTTCATCACTCCCACGGTATCGGCGAAGGCGAAGGCCTCATGCTGATCGTGGGTGACCAGTACGGCGGCGACCCCTTCTTTCTTCAAGATGTCCCGCACCTCGGTGACCAGCTGTTCCCTCCGCTCCATGTCCTGGCTGCTGAAGGGCTCGTCCAACAACAGCAGGGCCGGGCGTGGCGCCATGGCCCGGATCAAGGCGACACGTTGCTGCTGCCCGCCGGAAAGCTGATGAGGATAGCTGTCACGCACAGGGCGCAGCTTCACCAACTCCAGTAACTCATCGACGCGCCGGGCGACGCGCCGGGCGGGTTGCCCCCGCAGACCGAAGGCCACGTTCTCGGCCACCGTCAAATGAGGGAACAGGGCCAAGTCCTGGAACACCATCCCCACCCCCCGCTGCTCCGGCGCCACCCCACCCCAAGCCCCGGCGACCTCCCGTCCGTTCACCCTCACCGCTCCCGCGGCTGGCTGTTCGAAGCCTGCGATGGTGCGCAGCAAGGTGGTCTTGCCGCAGCCGCTGGGCCCCACCAGACAGCCGAGCTCTCCGGGTCGCAGCGCCAGACTGACCCCCTCGAGCACGGCCCTGTCCTCCAGCCGCACCGAGAGCGCGCTCAGCTCAAGCGGCTTTTCTGTCTCTGTGTCCAGGTCGCGCATGGCTGATGGTCATACTGAGCAAAACGACGGGAACGATACTCACCACGACGATGGTCAAGGCGGCGGTGGCGGCATCCGCCAGTTGTTCATCCGAGGCCAACTCGTAGGCACGCACCGCGAGGGTGTTGAAATTGAACGGCCGCAGCACCAGGGTCGCCGGCAACTCCTTGAGCACTTCGACGAACACGATCAACGACGCCGTCAACAAGGTGCCCCGCATCAACGGCAGATGCACCCGCCGCAACGTTTCCCCCCGACTCGCCCCCAAGGACCAGGCGGCCTCCTCCATCGACGGCTTGATCCGGCTCAGGCCCGCCTCCACGCTCTGCAACGAAACCGTGAGAAAGCGCACCAGATACGCAAACAGCAACATGAACAACGTACCACTCAGCAACAGACCGGTGCCCTCGGGAAAATACGCCCGCGCCCAGGCATCGATGGTGTTGTCGATCCAGCCGAAGGGAATCAACACCCCCACCGCAATCACCATCCCCGGAATGGCATACCCCATCCCAGCGAGCCGCACCAATCCCTTCAGCCAAGGCGTCGGATGCAGCCGCTTTCCGTAACTCAACAACAACGCCACCCCCAGCGAAATCACCGCGGCGACCGCCGCCAGCACGAAGCTGTTACGCGCCAAGGTAAAAAAACGCTCGTCCACGGTGCGCTCCCAGGTCTGCTCCACCCAGATACCCAGCTGGACGAAAGGCAACAGAAACCCGAACAACACCGGCAAAAAACAAACGGCGGCAGCCCCCCAGGCCGCCAGGGGAGGCAAGCGTCGTTGCGGCAGGGCCCGGTATCGGTTGGTGGCATGATGAAAACGCATCCGCCGTCGTGACCAATGTTCGAGCCCCAACAGCACGAACACGAACGTCATCAACAAGGCCGCGAGCTGTGCCGCGGCCACTTCGTCATACAGGCCGTACCACGTTCGGAAGATGCCGGTGGTGAAGGTACTGATGCCGAAATAATCCACCGTGCCGAAATCCGCCAGCGTCTCCATCAACGCCAGCGACACCCCCACCACGATGGCCGGTCGCGCCAAGGGAAGCGCGACGAAAAAAAAACTGCGCCAGGGCCCGTATCCCAAGGTGCGGCTCGCCTCCAGGGCGCACACCGACTGCTCCAGGAAGGCGGCGCGCGCCAACAGGTAGACATAGGGATAAAACACCAAAGACAGCATCACCACCGCGCCCCCGAGGGAACGCACTTCCGGGAACCAGTATTCACCGTAGGCGAGACCGAAAGTCTCACGGATCCAGCTCTGCACCGGACCGGCCGGCTCCAGCATGCCGGTGTAGGTATAGGCGAGGATGTAGGCCGGGAAGGCCAGGGGCAGCAGCAGGGCCCAGACGAACACCCCGCGGCCGGGAAAACGGTACATGCTGGTCAGCCAGGCCGTGGCGATACCGATCCCGCCGGCGCCCAGCGTCACCCCCAGCATCAATGACAGGGAATTGCCGATGTAATCCCCCAGCACGGTATCCGCCAGATGGCGCCAGCTGCCGCCATCGGGGATGAACACATGGGCGAGCACCGTGACGATGGGCAGCAGCACCACCGAGGCGATGACCGTGGCCACCACCGTCCACAACGACGGTCGGGGAAACGAACGACGCAGGGCGAAAGGGCGCATGCTCACCAAACGCTCACCGCCACCCCACCCGGTCGAAGATCTTCACCGCCGTGACATTGTGAACCCCCAGCCAGCGCATCTCCAGCGCATCTTCTTTGAACGGATAACCCCAGGCCTGGACGGTGGAACTCACCTCGATACCGGCCTTGACCGGGTACTCGTGATTACTCGCCGCGTACCAGCGCTGCGCCTCGTCACTGACGAGGAACTCAAGCAGTTTCAAGGCATTGTCACGGTTTTTCGCATAGCGGGTCACCCCTGCCCCGCTGACGTTCACATGCGTGCCCCGATCCGCTTGATTGGGAAACAACGGTACTACCTCAGCGGCCGCCGAGCGCTCCGACGGATCAGGGGAGTTCTGCATCTTGCCCAGATAGTAACTGTTGACCACCGCCACATCGCACTCTCCCACGGCGACGGCCTTGATCTGAGCGCGGTCGTTCCCCCGCGGCGGGCGGGCGAAATTGGCCACCACACCCGCCGCCCAGCGTTCAGCGGCCTCTTCTCCGAAATGCGCCACCATCGAGGCCAGCAGCGACTGATTGTAGATGTTGTTGGAAGAGCGGATGCAGAGCCTGCCCCGCCACTTGGGATCGGTCAGATCCTCATAACGGGCCAGCTCGCCCGCCCGCACCCGCCGTTTGCTATAGACGATGATGCGGGCCCGGCGGGAAAGCCCGAACCAATGGTTGTCGCTGTCCCGCAAGTGAGGGGGGACGGCGCGCTGGAGGATCTCGCTCTCCACCGGCTGGAACAGACCGGCCCGCTTGGCCAGATAGAGCCGACCGGCATCACTGGTGAGCAGCAGATCGGCCGGGGAGTTACGCCCTTCCACCTCGAGTCGTTTCTGCAACGCCGCCGCCTTGCCGGTGACCAGGTTGACCGTGATCCCGGTCTCCCGGGTGAATCGATCCAACAGCGGTCTGATCAAGCTCTCCTTGCGGGCGGAATACAGATTGACCTCCCCCGAGGCCATGGCATGCGGCCCGAACGACAGGACCGCGAGCGATAGCAACACCAGCAACAGCGCTTTCATGTCTCACCCGGATTTCGACTCGACCTTCATGATAATGGTTATCATTTTCGCTTACAACGCACCCCCCGCCCAGCGGACAAGTCGATAGCGGACGCAGACGCCCGGGGCGGCGAAACAGGACAAACCCGGTCATGACGGACCACCGCCCCCCTGATGGACACCCCCGCTCCAAGGGTTCCCGGCCCACGCCAAGGCACAAAAAAACCGGCGGAGCGCACAGGCTGCGCCGGCGGGAGAGCGGGGCCGGAACCCCGGGATCAGGCCGCCGCGGCGGCCTTTTTGCGGAAGGCGAATTCGCCGCCTTCCACGTCCACCACGATTACATCGCCGGGGGCGAACTTGCCGGCGAGGATCTCGCGGGCCAGCGGGTTCTCCACATACTGCTGGATGGCCCGCTTCAACGGCCGGGCGCCATAGAC
>JALSHN010000085.1 GCA_026982215.1 Gammaproteobacteria bacterium | reverse complement strand
AGCGGGTCGGCTATCATGATGGCCGGTTTTTGGGAAACGATTTAGAGAGTCATGCCGGCGTGTTCAGTGGTGGTTGCTTTTTACAACAAGCTCCGTGAGTTGGAGTTGGTGCTCGCGGGCTTCGAGCGTCAGTCTTTTCGTGATTTCGAGATCATCATCGCCGATGACGGCTCTCGCCCGGAGGTGGTGACGGACTTGGAGGCCTTGATGGCCCGCAGTCCGCTGCGGATCCGTCATGTGTGGCAGGAAGATCGGGGATTTCGCAAGAACCGGATTCTCAATCAGGCGATTCTCGCGGCGGATTCGGATTATTTGATTTTCGTGGATGGAGATTGCATTCCCCACCGCCATTTCGTCGCCGGCCATTGGCGGCAGCGAGAAGCAGGGGTGTTTCTCACCGGCCGGCGTGCCAACCTCTCCGAGGGGTTGTCTGCCCGGTTGACCCCGGAGGCGGTGCGCCAGGGGGTGTTGGAGCGTCTGTGGGGGCCGCTGACCTGGGATGCCTTGTTAGGCCGCAGCCAGCGCCTGGAGCAGGCGGTCTATCTGCGTTCGCCCCGGTTGCAAGCCTGGATCAATCGCAAACCGCGGGGCCTGATCGGCTGCAACATGTCCATGTGGCGGGCGGACTTGGAGGCCATCGGCGGTTTCGATGAACGCTATCAGGCCGCGGGTGTCGGTGAGGATACCGATGTCGAGTACCGCCTGCGGTTGGCGGGACGGCGGTTGCGGTCCATCAATAACATCGCGGTGCAGTATCACCTCTACCACCGCTTGTTGCCTCGGGATCCCCGTAACGATGCCTTGTTCGCCGAGACCCGGGCGAGGGGGGAGGCGTGGACACCTTACGGTCTGCATCGTGACGAGGCTTGAGCCTGGGGCGCTGCCGGTGGTGGGGGATGAGGCGGCGGCGGAGGTAGCCCGGCGTTTCGGTTTGCCCTGGCGGCGTGAGTTGGCATCGCCGGCCCCGGCGTTGTGGTTCGATGGGGCGCGGCTGGTGCTGGGGGTGTGGGGTGGGAGGGGTCCGCGGCTGGTGGTGGATTTCCTCTCCGGCCGGGCCGGTTATCGGCTACGCCATGGGGATGCCGGTCAGGCGGTGGCGCGGGCGGTGGGGGTCCGGGGCGGGCAGCGGCCGCGGGTGCTGGATCTCACCATGGGGCTCGGCGGTGATGCCTTTGCCTTGGCGGCCTTGGGCTGCGTGGTGTGGGGGGTGGAGCGCCGCGGCGAGGTGGCGGCGTTGTTGGACAATGGCCTGGGCCGGGCGGGAGCCGAGTTGCCGTGGGTGGGGGAGCGGCTGCGCTTGTGCCATGGCGAGGCGGTTCAGTGGGCGCCACGTTTGGCGGCGGCGTTGAGTCCGGAGGTGATTTACCTCGATCCCATGTATCCCGAGGGGCGCCGTCGCGGGGCGCCGCGCAAGGAGATGGCGCTGTTGCGGGACTGGCTGGGGGGGGACGAGGATGCCGATGATTTGTTGGGGTTGGCGCTGTCGTTGGGGGCGCGGCGGGTGGTGGTGAAGCGGCCGCGGCGGGCACCGCCGTTGGTGGGACGGGAGCCGGATGTGTGTCGGGAGGGCCGGTCCACCCGTTTCGATATCTACCTACGAAGATAAAAAAGCCCCACCTTGCGGCGGGGCAACGGGGTCGGGATCGTCGGAGTCTTGGGGTGCTACAACAGGGCGGCCAGCTTCAGGGCCATGTCGCGCAGGCCGCCGAGTACGGCACGCTCGGCCTCGTTCTGGGCGCGCTCGGCGCGTTTAATCAGTTCTTCCAGGGACATGCCGCGGTAGCCCTCCAGCAGCCCGGTGCCCACCGCGCCCTTGACGTCGGGGAGGTATTTCTCGTTCACCGCCAGCACCGCCGCGCCGGTGAGCCGGTCTTGGGTGTCCAGGCCCACCGCCAGTTTGATCTTGCCGTGGCGGTAGGGGACGCGGTCGATGAGGGCGGCGGCCAGGGTGGCGCCGTTTTCGCGGTCACGGGCCAGGTAGTAGGTCACCAGGCCGGCCTCGGGGGCGTGGCCGTGCCGTTGTTTTACGGTGTCGATGGCTTGATCACTGAGGCGTTGTTTGCGTTTGGCCAGTTTGGCGCCTTGGGGCAGCAGGGCCTTGAGGGCGGCGCGGGCCTTGATTTCAGTGACCGGTGGGCCGGCATGGCCTTCGTGGGCCTGGGCCACGGGCCAGGCGAGGAGGGCGAGCATCAGGACGAAACCGAGGCGGGGGATCATCGAGTGTCTCCTTGGGGTTTGGGTTGCAGCCACAGCTCCCAGAGTACCCTCAGGGTCACCACCAGGAGCAAGAGGCCGACGGTGGTGGCGGAGATCACGGTGAGCCAGGCGAAGCCGTCGGCTACGAAGCGGGTGAGGTTGAGTCCGGCGATGTCGCCGAACAGGCTCAGGGTGAGCAGGGTGACGACGGTGATGCGCGTCTTCTCACTCCAGCCGGCCAGACAGGCCAGGGTGCCGACGCCGAGCAAGATCCAGGAGAAGCCCAGCAGGTGGATGTGGGAGACCTGGGAGAGGACCTCGGGCGGCAGGGTGTCGTCACCGCGTTCCATGACGGGGGCGTCACCTTCCATGTCCATGGCGCCATGGTCCATCTCGCTGTGATCCATGGCGGATTCTTCGTCGTCGAGGCTGAATTCCTCTTCCACGAAACCTTGTTGTTCGAGGGCTTGTGCCTCTTCGGGACTGAGGCTCTTGTCGCCGTAGTGTTCGGCCACCGCTTGCGGGCTGATGCCCACCGAGAGGACGGCGTGGGTGGCGCCGGCGAGGTAGCCGCTGCCGAGTATGAACAGGAAACCGGTGATCAGCAGTTTCCAGGAGAGGGGTAGGGTAGCCAGCGCCGGGGTTTTCATGGTTCGCCTCCAGGAACGAGGGGGTGACCGCGGTCACCCCCTGTATGGTAACGGGAAGGGTTCAATGGCTTTCTCCGAAACCATAACCCCAGCCGATGCTGAAGCGCCAGGATTCGTCGTTGGAGATGCCGCCCAGTTTCTGGTAGACGGGTTTCCAGAAGTTGGCGTAGACGCTTTGGTTTTTGTTGATGTGGTAGGTCACGCCCGGCGAGAGGTACACGGTGTCGCCGCCGCTGTTTTTCTTGATCTCGTCGTTTTCGATGTCTTGGTCGGCGAAGATGCCGTTCAGCTCCAGGGTGGGGGTGAATTTGCCATGGTGGCCGTAGCTCATGGCCACGTCCACCTGGTAGGAATTGCCGGGGCGGAATTGCTTGGCGCCTTGTTCGTAGAAGCGCCAGATGATGTCGGCGTCCATGGCGATCTTCTCGCTCAAGTGGCCGGTGTAGGCGAAGCCCATCTGGTAGGCGGTGCCGCCACCGCCGGGCTGGTTGTGGGTGCCGAGGATCTCGCCGTTGTCGGTGCGGTTGCGGATGTTGCCGGTGGGCAGCAGCACGCCGAACACGGAGGCGATCTGGTGGTCACCGTCGTTGTAGAAGCGGTAGCGGCCGGTGACTAAGAGATCTCCGAAGCCGGGGGAGCGCTTGGTGGAGGAGATGCAGGCGGTATCAAGATTTTCGGGGGTGCCGTCACCATCGGGGTCGAAACATTTGGTGGCGAAATCGTCCCCGTTGTCCTTGAAGCCGTAGAAGATGTTGTATTGGAACAGCAGGTTGATGTCCAGGTCCTCGTTGACCGGGAAACCGAAACTGAAGAAGAAGGCGTCTTCCTTGGAGTGCATGTGCACATCCTCGCCCTGGGCGCGGAAGTCCACCATCTCTTGGTCGGTGAAGGTGGTGTAGTTGCGTTGGTCCCAGCGGAAACCGAAGGCCTTGTCTTCCAGGATGGCGGCGCCCATGGTGTTGATGGAGCCGGCACCGCCGCCGCGGATGGATTCACCGTGGGCGTGGACTTGGCCGCTGAGGCCGGCGCCGGTGAGCAGCAGGGTGGCGAGGATGGTGCGTCGTGCTGTGGTCATGGTTCCCCCTTCGTTGGTGAGTGATCGTCCGTGGTTGTCGGACTGTAGTATGAAAATTTCAGAAATTTTCTTAACGATAGGGCGCGAGGGGGAAAGTGTCAATTGCGTCAAGTGCTTAGGTGTTAGGTATAGGTTTGGTGCCGCCTTCAGGCGGCACCCCAGGGGATGGTGAGATCGTCCGGCGGGTCGCGCTGCTCGCCTTGCAGGCGGGCGATGGCGGGGAGGCCGAACAGATGCAGGCCACGCAGGGCCTCGGGGGGGTGGCCGGCGACGCCGATCAGCGGGCGGCCCTGGGCCTGGCCCATGATCAATGGCCGGCCGGAGCGCATGGGTACGCCGTCCACCACCAACTCGCCCAATTCACGGAACAGATCGGAGACGAAGTCGCGGCCGCAGGCGGCGGTGCCGCCGGCGAGCACCAGGCCGTCGTGATGGGCGAGGGCGGCACCGGTGCGGGCCAGGGCGGCGTCGAAGTCGTCGGGGAGGATCCCCATAGCTTGGGGGAGGGCACCGGCTTGGCGCAGGGCGGCAGCGAGCATGACACTGTTGCAGTCGCGGATCTGCCCGGGGTGGGGCGTGCGGGGATGGGGGATGACTTCGCCGCCGATGGCGAACACGGCGATGCGCGGGCGCTGGGAGACGCGCAGGTGGCTGAGGCCGACGCTGGCGGCCAGTCCCAGCTCGCGGGGTGTGAGGCGGGTGCCGGCGGGGATCAGGGGGCTGCCGGCGGTGAGGTCAGCGCCCCGGGCCTCGATGAAGAAGCCGGGAGGGAAGGGGCGAGTGAAGGTGACCGTC
>JALSHN010000084.1 GCA_026982215.1 Gammaproteobacteria bacterium | reverse complement strand
GTGGAGCAGCACCAGGGGGGCAGTGATCCCGGCACGGCGCAGGCGCTCGGCCTCGTCCAGATGGGCCACCGCCAGGGCATCGGCCAGCGGCGCCAGCGCCCGCCCCACCGCCTCCAGACCATGGCCGTAAGCATCGGCCTTGACCACCGCCATCAAGCGGGCGGAACCGGCGCGGGAACGGAGCAGGCGGGCGTTGTGACGAATGGCGTCCAGCGACACGGTGGCCTCGGCCACCGTCATCCCTCGTAGCCCTCGTCGTAACTGGGTTGGATGAAGTTCTCGAAACGGGTGTACTGGCCCAGGAAGGTGAGGCGGATGGTGCCGATGGGGCCGTTGCGCTGCTTGCCGATGATGATCTCCGCCGTCCCCTTGTCGGGGCTGTCCTCGTTGTAGACCTCGTCGCGGTAGATGAAGACGATCACGTCGGCATCCTGCTCGATGGCCCCCGACTCACGGAGATCGGACATCACCGGGCGCTTGTTGGGACGCTGTTCCAGAGATCGATTGAGCTGGGAAAGGGCGATCACCGGCACGTCCAGTTCCTTGGCCAGCCCCTTGAGCGAGCGCGAGATCTCCGAGATCTCCCCGGCGCGGTTCTCCGAGTGGCCGGCCACCTGCATCAATTGCAGATAGTCGATGACGATCAGCCCCAGCTTACCGCCGTTCTCCCGGGCCAGCCGCCGCGCCCGCGCCCGCAATTCGTTGGGGGTGAGCGCCGGGGTGTCATCGATGAACAACGGTGCCTCGGCCAGCTCGCCCACCGCCATGGTGAGCTTGGGCCAGTCGTCGTCCTCCAGGCGCCCGGTGCGCACCTTGTGTTGATCGATCCGCCCCAGCGAGGACATCAGACGCATCGCCAGCTGCTCCCCCGGCATCTCCATGGAGAATACCGCCACCGGCAGACCTTCGCGCACCGCCACATGCTCGGCGATGTTCATGGCGAAGGTGGTCTTGCCCATGGAGGGACGCCCGGCGACGATGATCAGGTCCGAGGGCTGCAGCCCGGAGGTCATTTCGTCGAAATCGGCGAAACCGGTGGGGACGCCGGTGATGGGGTTGTCCTGCTGAAACAGGGCATCGATACGGTCCACCGCCCGGGTGAGCAGGTCCTTGATGTTGGTGAAGCCGGCCCGCCCCCGCGCCCCCTGTTCGGCGATGTGGAACACTGCCTGCTCGGCGGCGTCCAGCAACTCGGCGACCGGCCGCCCCTCCGGCTGGAAGGCGCGCTCGGTGATCTCCTGCCCCACCCGGATCAACGCTCGCAACACCGCCTTTTCACGAACGATGCTGGCATAGGCGTGGATGTTGGCGGCGCTGGGGGTATTCTGGGCCAGCGCCGCCAGATAGGCCAAGCCGCCGGCCTCCTCCAGCCGCCCCTGGGATTCCAGGTGCTCGGAGACGGTGACCACGTCCACCGGGCGTTGGGCCGCCACCAGCTCGGAGACGGCCTGGAAGATCAGACGATGGTCGTGGCGATAGAAGTCCTCGGCGGTGAGGACATCGGCAATTTTGTCCCAGGCGGCCTCCTCGAGCATCAGCCCACCGAGGACGGCCTGCTCCGCCTCCAGGCTGTGGGGGGGCAGCTTGAGGTCGGCGGTGGCATCCGCCCGCTGCGCCGCCGCGCCGGCACCGTCCGCCATTCAGCCCCTCGCGGATCCGGATCCCGGGTGACTCACTCGGGGATCACGTTGATCTTGACCGTCCCTTCCACGTCGGGGTGGAGATGGACGACCACCTCGTATTCACCCACCGAGCGGATGGGGCCCTCGGGCAGGGAGACCTCGTTCTTCGCCAACGGGACGCCGGCGGCGGTGACGGCCTCAGCGATATCACGCACCCCCACCGAGCCGAACAGCTTGCCCTCGTCACCGGCTTTGCTGGTGAGAGTCACCGTCAGCTCGGCGAGCTGCTCCTTGCGGCGCATCGCCTCGTCGAGCTGCGCCTGGGCCTTACGTTCCAGCTCGGCGCGCTCCTTCTCGAAACGTTCGATGTTCTCGGGGGTGGCCGGCACTGCCTTTTTGAAAGGAATGAGGTAGTTACGGCCGTAACCCGGGCGCACGTTGACCCGCTCGCCCACATTGCCCAGATTCTTCACTTTCTCCAACAGGATGACTTCCATCGCTACGACCTCGTCTCGCTGATTGTTTCATGCTTCATGCGACCACGCGGGGCGCGTCGCGTTCGTCTCGTTTCTCTTCCGGCGGCGGCAGGCGCTCCCCGTCCTCACGCCCCGGTGGTGGCGCCGCCGGGGGCCCGCCCCCCCAGCGCCGACGCCAATCCACCCAACTGTCCGACAACCCCACCAGGGCCATGGTGAACAGCACCTGCGGCAACATCACCAGGGCAAGCACATAGATGGGGACCAACCACCAGCCGGAGGCGTTCTTGTATTCCACCCAGGCATGCACCAGGGAGATGCCGGCGACGGCGAAGGGCAGCAGGGAGACCACCGCCAGGTCGGTGGGCAGGGTGCCCACCCCGCCATCGGCCACCATGGCCCACACCGACAGGGCCACCGTCACCCACGCCGGCCAGCGGCTCAGGTGCAGGGCGAGAAATTCTTTCTTGAAACCGCCGGGATTGTAGAGCATCGCCTGCCACCAGCGGCCGAGGAGCAGGGCACCGACGGCATTGATGAACCAGAACACCGCGAACAGGCTGGTGAGCGATCGCGCCAGCTCTCCCCGCAATTGTTCCATCTGTGTGCTCATCCCCGCCTCGCTGAACAAGCGGTCGAGCACTTGCTCCCACAAAACGGTCGGGTTACCCAACCACAAATAGAGCAGCAACACCCCGCCGAGGGACAAACCGGTACCCACCAACAGGGTGAGCGGCAGGTTGATGGTGGCCCGCAACACCACGGCGAGGATCCATACCGGCAGCCACAATCCCACGGCGAAGGCCAGGGACAGGTACGGCGAGTCGGCGGCCCAGGCGGTGAGCGCCCCGACGATGGCGGTGGCCACCGCCATGATGAAGAACCCTGCCCCCGGTCCGACACGCAAGGTCACCAGGGCGAGGGCGGCGCCACTGAGCAGGCTCAGCGGCTGGAGGATGAGGGAGAGGCCGGCGAAGCCCACCACTGCGGTGATCGCCTGGAAGCGGCCCCGCATGACGTATTCGGCCAGGAACTTCATCCCGCCCCTCCTCTCTCCGGCTCGCCGGGACCCGGCGATTATTTGTGGCAGTCGCAGTAGGGCAGCAGGGCCAGGTAGCGGGCACGCTTGATGGCGCGGGCCAGTTGCCGCTGGTACTTGGCCTTGGTGCCGGTGACCCGCGAGGGGACGATCTTGCCCGTCTCCCCGATATAGGCCTTGAGGGTGTTGAGATCCTTGTAATCGATCTCGGTCACGCCCTCGGCGGTGAAACGGCAGAATTTACGGCGACGAAAATAACGCGACATGGTTCATTCCTCGTGAATGGGTTCGTTTCGTTCGACGATACGCAGGGTATGGGCATGCAGTGCCAGATGGGTGGGTTCGCGACGATAGCTGCTGCGGCTCAAAAAGCCCTCCACCTCCACCTCGGCCCCCACGGCGAGGGCCGCGGCCCGGGGCGCGAGGTCCCCGGCGGCCAGCACCCGGATCCGCAACCACGCCTCCCGGGGCAGACCGGCCTCGCACTGGTGGGAACGGTGGGCGAGCAGGAAGGTGGCGATGGGGACACCACCGGGGGTGACCCGGGCCGGCTCCACCGCTTCCACGCGACCGCCCAGCACCAGCCGATTGGCCCGTTCAGCCCTCGGAAGCGGCTGCGGCACCCTCCCCCTCCACAGCGGGCTGAGCGGCCTGGGAGGACTCTTCGGCGACCGGCTTGGATGCTTCGCTCTCGCGGGCGGGACGGGCGCTGCCGCCTTCTTCCTTCTTGACCATCATCGGAGAGGGCTCGGTGACGGCCTCCTTGCGCTTGACCACCAGGTGACGCAACACGGCATCGTTGAAGCGGAAGGCAGAGACCAGCTCGTCCAGGGTTTCCTTGCCGCACTCGATGTTCATGAGTACGTAATGGGCCTTGTGGACCTTGTTGATGGGGTAGGCCAGCTGACGCCGCCCCCAATCCTCCAGGCGATGAATGGCCCCGCCGTTGCCTTCGATCATATTGCGATAACGCTCGATCATCGCCGGGACCTGCTCGCTCTGGTCGGGATGAACCAGAAAGACGATTTCGTAATGTCGCATGAAACACACTCCTCATGGATTGAATCAGCCTCCCGCCGCCAGCGCGGTGAGGCAAGGAGACACCCACCCCTGGGCAGGCAAAGCTGGGTATTCTACCGGCCGCGCCCAGTGGGTGCAACGAGGCGCTGCCGCCTGGCCTCGAACAGGGCCACTCCGGCACTCACCGAGACGTTGAGGCTCTCCACGGTTCCAGCCATGGGCAGGGCGGCGAGCACGTCGCAGCGCTCGCGGGTCAGGCGGCGCAACCCCTTTCCCTCGGCGCCCAACACCAGGGCGGTGGGGGCGGTGAGATCCTGCTGATAGAGGCTGCTCTCGGCCTCGGCGGCCAATCCCACCGTCCACACCCCCCGTACCCTCAACCCCTCCAGGGTGCGGGCCAGGTTGGTGACCCGGTAGAGGGGCAGGGTCTCCGCGGCGCCGCTGGCCACCTTGCGGGCCGTGGCAGTGAGCGGCGCGGCGCGATCCCGCGGGACGATGACGCCGTGGGCACCGGCGGCCTCGGCGCTGCGCAGGCAGGCCCCGAGGTTGTGGGGATCCTGCACCTGATCCAGCACCAGATAGAGGGCCGGTTCTGCCAAGGCCTCCAAGTCCCGAAACAACTCGCCCTCGCCAAGGGTCTGTTCAGGGCGCAACCAAGCCACCACCCCTTGA
>JALSHN010000083.1 GCA_026982215.1 Gammaproteobacteria bacterium | reverse complement strand
ACTGACCGGCCCCTGGGCGGCGGTGGTGACCGCCATGAACGACAGCGCCCTGCCGGTGTTGGCGGTTGATCTGCCCTCGGGGGTGCATGCCGACAGCGGCGCCGTGCTGGGCTGTGCCGTGCGGGCCCAGGCCACCATGACCTTCATCGGCCTCAAACGGGGGATGTTCACCCATCAGGGACCGGAGCATTGCGGTGAGATCCACTATGACGACCTCGGGGTGCCCCCCGCCGTGCTTGCTGCCGAGCCCCCCGCGGCCCGATTGTTGCGCCACCCTGCCTGGGAGCTGCCCCGGCGACGCCGAGACAGCCACAAGGGGGAACACGGCCATGTGCTGGTGGTGGGCGGTGAGGTGGGATTCAGCGGCGCGGCGCGCATGGCGGCCGAGGCGGCGCTACGTGTCGGAGCCGGGCTGGTGAGTGTGGCCACCCGGGCTGCGCATGCCGCCGTTCTCAATCTGGGCCGTCCCGAGCTCATGGTCCATCCAAGCGAAGACCCGCAGATCCTGAGGACGCTGTTGGAACGGGTGGATGTGGTGGTGGTTGGGCCGGGCCTGGGGCAGGGCGAGTGGGCGACGATGGTGTTGGAGACCCTGGCGGCCTGGGAGGGCCCGCTGGTGGTGGATGCCGACGCCTTGGTGCGGGCGGAACAGCTGGGAAGGGAAGGCGGATGGCGGGTGTTCACCCCCCATCCCGGCGAGGCCGCCCGTCTGCTGGGAATCTCCGTCGCCGAGGTGCAGGCGGACCGCTTCACCACGCTGGATCGCCTTCGCCGTCTGGCTTCGGGGCATTGGCTGCTCAAGGGCTGCGGGAGTCTGCTGGCCGAGGAGGGGGACGATTGCCCCTGGATCTGCGCCCATGGCAACCCCGGCATGGGCAGCGGTGGCATGGGGGATGTCCTCAGCGGCGTCCTCGGCGGCCTTTTGGCCCAAGGGCTTCGCACAGGCTGGTCTCCCGGGGCGATGGTCCGTGTGGCGGTGGCCCTGCACGCCGCCGCCGGTGATCGGGCCGCCGCAGACGGCGGAGAACGGGGATTGCTGGCCGGGGACTTGATGCGCCACATTCGAGAAATGGTGAACATGTGATCAGTGAAAAACGGCTCGAACTGGCTGGTGAGGCGGCCACCTTGGATCTGGGGGGCGAAATCGCCCATACCTTGCCCGAAGGCCCGTTCATCCTCTATCTGCACGGGCGCCTCGGTGCGGGAAAGACGACCTTGGTGCGCGGCCTCCTCCGCGGCCTTGGACACGAGGGGCCTGTTCAAAGCCCCACCTATTCGCTGGTGGTGCACTATGCTTTGGATGGATACCGGGTACACCACTTCGACCTCTACCGATTGGGGGACCCGGAGGAGCTGGAATTCATTGGGGGGCGGGAGTATTTTGATACAGCCGAGTTGGTGATCATCGAATGGCCTGAACGGGGAGCAGGCCATCTCCCGCGTGCCGACATGGACATCCATCTCCACTACGTGGACGCCGGCAGGCGCAACGCTCGGCTGATCGCTCACAGTGACCAGGGAAGGACGCTGTTGCACAGGCTGGAAGGACGGGCCTGAGAAAGGGCGGCCTTGGCCTGAAATCTGCTAAGGCGGCAGAGGCGTCAACGATCAGTCAGTCTCTGAGCAACGCCCTTGAACAGACAATAACGACGACGGAATCAAGGGATGATGGTCCGAATCCTGTTTTTCATCGCCGCCCTGATGGGGCTGCATGTTCCGGCCCTGGCGGCCATCGTCCAGGTCTCCGAGGCCCGCCTGTGGGATGGGCCGGACCGTCTGCGCCTGGTCTTCGATCTCGACCGCCCCCCCCGATTCAAACACTTCACCCTGGACGATCCCCAGCGGCTGGTGGTGGACCTGCAACGGGCCCGCCTGCGCGCTGATCTGCCCACGCCCCCGGCGCGAGGTATCCTGCGTCGCCTGCGCAGCGCTCATCACGGCAATGGCACACTGCGTATCGTCCTCGACCTGGAGCACAAGGTGTCCTACCGGGTCTACACCGTCGCCCCCCATGGCAACAAGGGGCACCGACTGGTGGTGGAACTGCACAAACCGGCGCGACGAAATGCCCCGCCTCCAGCGAAGGCTATTGGAGACGGTGGGCCGCGGCCGGTGGTGGTGGCCATCGATGCCGGTCACGGCGGTGAGGATCCCGGGGCCCGTGGGCGCCATGGTACCCACGAAAAGGACGTGGTGCTGGCCATCGCCCGCCGCCTGGCCAAACTGGTGGATCGCGAGCCCGGCATGCGCGCCGTGCTGATCCGTGACGGCGACTATTACATCGGCCTCAAAGACCGCATCCGCAAGGCCCGCCAGGCCCGCGCCGATCTGTTCGTCTCCATCCATGCCGACGCCTTCCGCAACCCCAAGGTGCGGGGCTCCTCGGTCTATGTGCTCTCCCAGCGCGGCGCCAGCAGCGAGATGGCACGCTGGCTGGCCGAGCGTGAGAACTCCGCCGACCTCATCGGCGGGGTGCGGCTCTCCGACAAGGACGACATGTTGGCCAGCGTATTGTTGGACCTCTCGCTCACCGGCACCATCGAGGCCAGCACCCGGGCCGCCGAAAAGGTGCTGCGTGCCCTGGGGCGGGTCAATGCCGTCCACCGCGACGAGGTTCAATATGCCGGTTTCGTGGTGCTCAAATCCCCCGACATTCCCTCCATGCTGGTGGAGACGGCCTTCATCTCCAATCCCGCCGAGGAGCGGCGCCTGCGTTCGCCGCGTCATCAGCAACGGCTGGCCCGGGCCATCCTCCAGGGGATTCGCGACTATTTTCTCGAAAGTCCGCCGCCCGGGACCTTGATGGCCGAGCGCAAGCGCTCCCATGTGGTCCGTCCCGGCGAGACCTTGAGCGAGTTGGCACGCCAATACCGCACCACGGTGCGTGCCCTGCGTGAATCCAACGGCCTCTCCGACGACTTGGTGCGCGTGGGGCAGGTGCTCGCCATCCCCTGAGTGTCAGGGGGGCGGGGGGCACGCTATAATCGCGGCCCTATGGAGACGGCAACAGGCGCATCCCTCAAGGCCCCCCGCATCCACCCCCTTCCGCCGCAACTGGCCAACCAGATCGCCGCCGGCGAGGTGGTGGAGCGGCCGGCCTCGGTGGTCAAGGAGCTGGTGGAGAACAGCCTGGACGCCGGTGCCCGCCGGATCGTCATCGAGACCGAGGGCGGCGGGGTGAAACGCATTCTGGTGCGCGACGACGGCTGCGGCATTCATCGTGACGATCTGGCCCTGGCGCTGAGGCGTCACGCCACCAGCAAGATCCGCGAGTTGGACGACCTCATGGCCGTGGCCACCTTGGGATTTCGCGGTGAGGCCCTGCCTTCCATCGCCGCGGTCTCCCGCCTCATCCTGCGTTCACGCACCGCCGGGAGCGAAACCGGTTGGGAAGTGCGTGGCGACGGCCGGGAGCTGGATCTGGAACCGCGGCCGGTTCCCCATCCCCCGGGCACCAGCGTCGAGGTGCGCGACCTGTTCTACAACGTCCCCGCACGGCGCAAGTTCCTCCGCAGCGAACGTACCGAGTACGGCCATGTGGAGGAGTTGGTGCGCCGCATCGCCCTGTCGCGCTTCTCGGTGGCCTTCGAATTCAGCCACAACCGCCGGCGTATCCACAGCCTGCCCGCCGTCGCCACCGACCAACGCCTGCGGCGGGTGGCCGCCCTGTGCGGCGAGGCATTCGCCCGCCATGCCCTGCTGGTGGAGGTGGAGTCCGACGATCTGCGCCTGTGGGGCTGGGTGGCCGATCCCGCCTACAGCCGCAGCCAGGCCGACCTGCAATATTTCTTCGTCAACGGCCGGGTGGTGCGTGACCGGCTGGTGGCGCATGCCGTCCGCCAGGCCTATCGCGACGTGCTCTACGGCGGTCGCCACCCCGCCTTCGTCCTCTACCTGGAACTGGATCCTGCCCAAGTGGACGTCAATGCCCACCCCGCCAAGGCCGAGGTACGTTTCCGCCAGGCCCGCCTGGTGCACGACTTTCTGTTCAGCAGTCTGCATCGGGTTCTGGCGGGGACCCGGCCCGGGCAGATCGAGCGCCCGGCCCATCTCCCTGAACGGCCGGAATCCAGCCCACCGGCCCCATCCCCGGCGCCCGCCTCCCAGCCCCCGCGTTCCCAGGTCCCCTTGGGGTTTGCAGTGGCCGAGACCGTCGCCGCCTACGCCGCCCTCCATCCCACTCGGGAAGAATCACCGCCGCCCGCGGTCCAGCCCAATGACGAGGCCCCCGAGGCCGTCCCCCCCCTCGGTTATGCCCTGGCCCAGCTCCATGGCATCTACATCCTCGCCGAGAACGCCCAGGGCCTGGTCCTGGTGGACATGCACGCCGCCCACGAGCGTATCACCTACGAGCGCCTCAAGGCCCAGTACGACCAGGGCCCCATTTCGGTGCAACGCTTGCTGGTCCCGGTCACCGTGGAGGTCACCCCCCGGGAGGCCGAGCTGGCCGAGGAACATGGCGAGGCGCTGCGGGGGATGGGGGTGGAGCTGGACCGCCTCGGCCCTTGTACCCTGGTGATCCGCGCCTTGCCCACTCTGCTGGCCCGGGCCGATGCCGCCGCCCTGGTGCGCGACCTGTTGTCCGATCTGGGCGAGCTGGGGAGCAGCCGACGGCTGGAAGATCGCCGTGACGAGCTGTTGGCCACCCTGGCCTGCCACGGCTCGGTGCGGGCCAACCGCCGCCTGAGCCTGGAAGAGATGAACGCCCTGCTGCGCGACATGGAGCGTACCGAGCGCAGCGGCCAATGCAACCACGGCCGGCCCACCTGGGTGCAATTGGACCTGGACCAGCTCGACCGCCTGTTTCTCCGAGGACGCTGATCGATGACCCGCACCCGTTTCGCCCCCAGCCCC
>JALSHN010000082.1 GCA_026982215.1 Gammaproteobacteria bacterium | reverse complement strand
CCGGCGACGGCATTTACACCACCGTCTTCGTACCCACCCAGGCTGGAAGTTACGCACTGGACCTGGAGACCCACCTCGGCCCCTACCCTCTCACCAGCCATCACAGCCTGGAAATCAGCGAACCCCCTCCCCCACCGCCACCCCCCTCTCCGACCGGGTCCGGTGATCCAGAGGCCGATCATCCCGGAGCAGACCATCCCCCCAGCCAGGACAGCGAACAGCCTGTCTCCACCGAGGAAGAAGGGAACGACGAGGAAAACGGCCTCGGGCTGGTCTTCTGGCTCAGCCTGCTGTGGTTCGTCCTGGTCGTGGTCGGAGGTGGCGCCGGCACCTGGTGGTGGCTGAAGAAGAGAAAAGGCCAGGGCAAAAAAGGCGCGGAAGACGACGACGCCGTCGAGATCGACGACGAATGACCCCCCGCGGCGCACGCTGCGCCGCTGAATTCCCCTTGAATCGCTTCCCTCACCGCCAACGGCGGTGGCCAACCCGTGTCATCTGTCTAGAATCATTCCAGGAATGGGTCTAGACATAGTCTTAGACTTATTCTAAATTATTCAGGAACGCCAAACACACCAACAAGGAGAGCCGACCGTGAACAGTAAAAAACTCGTCACAGCCCTGATCGCCAGTTTCGCCATCGCCGGCAGCGCCCAGGCCTTCGAGCCCCTGCCGGCCCAACCGCCGGTCCCCGCCGACAATCCCATGAACGCTGCCAAGATCGAGCTGGGACGGATGCTCTATTTCGACCCCCGTCTGTCGGTGGACGGCACCGTCTCCTGCAACTCCTGCCACAACGTCATGACCAACGGCACCGACAACCGTCCGGTCTCCGTGGGAGTCAAGGGCCAGAAGGGTGGTCGTTCGGCACCGACGGTGTTCAACGCCGCCTTCCTCAGCGCCCAGTTCTGGGATGGCCGTGCCGCCACCCTGGAAGACCAGGCCAAGGGCCCCATTCTCAACCCCATTGAAATGGGCATGCCCAGCGAAGCGGCGGTGATCGAACGCCTCAACAAAATCCCCGGCTACGTGGCCAAATTCAACGAAGTGTTCGGCGAAGGTGGCCTCACCTACGACAACATCGCCAAGGCCATCGCCGCCTACGAGCGCACCTTGATCACCCCCAACAGCCCCTTCGACCGTTACCTGCGGGGCGAGGAAGACGCCCTCTCCAAATCCGCCAAACGGGGCATGAAGCTGTTCGAGAAAGTGGGCTGCACCGCCTGCCACAACGGCCCCAACTTCGCCGGTCCCGAACTGCCCACCGGCCAGGGCTTCTTCCAGCGCTTCCCCACCTACACCGACAACGAATACGTGAAGAAATACGACTTCATGTCCGACAAGGGGCGCTACGAGGTCACTAAGAAGGAAGAAGACAAGCACATGTGGCGGGTGCCGACCCTGCGTAACGTCGCCCTCACCGCCCCCTATTTCCACAACGGCGCGGTGCAGACCCTCGACGAAGCCGTGCGAGTGATGGCCAAGACCCAGCTCAACCGTGACCTGAGCCGCAAGGAAGTGCGTGACATCGTCGCCTTCCTGGAATCGCTCACCGGCGAGATCCCCCCGCAGGTGATGCCCGAGCTGCCTCAGACCGAGGGCATGAGCGTGGTGGGTGACCAGTAATCCCTCGATCCTCCCAACCCCCCCTCGAACCCCGGCGCGCGCCGGGGTTCTTTTTTGTGCCTCCCACCCCGTCCGTCGCCGGAACGCCTTAGGGCCGCCCCGCTTTTGCACAGCCTTGGAGGCTTGTCAATCCTGGAAGGAGTGACTCGCAACAGCCACCCAGGTGACACTTTTTTGACACACCGCCTTGGGCTTTTTCCAAAAAATCAACCACTTACATCATTGAACAGCAAATGACCAATCTAACACCCATCGGCCTCGCAAGCCCCCTCCAGGCGGTTCTCCTCATTTTGTTCACAAAGTTATCCACAACTTCTGTGGATGAGCGCCTCACGGCTCGGCCAGCCCTTTCTCCACCACCTCGAACAGATCGCGCGAGAGCCCGCCGTGATCCTGGATACGCTCCAGAGCGGCACGCATCGAGGCACGACGACGCGGCTCATAACGACGCCAACCGGCCAGCGACTGGGCCAGCCGAGCCGCCATCTGTGGATTGATCCCGTCCAGCCGCAGGGCATAGTCGGCGATCAAGGCATGCCCCGCCCCATCGGGGCGATGGAAATGATACGGATTGGCAAAGGCCAGCGAACCCAGCACCGCCCGGACGTGATTGGGATTGGTGAGCTGGAAGCGGCGATGGTTCAACAGGACCTTCACCCGCTCGAAGGTGTGGCGATGGCGACTGCGGGCCTGGACCGCGAACCACTTCTCCAACACCAACGGATCCTGGTGGTAACGGTGATAGAAGTACTCGATGGCCCCTTCCCGTTCCGGCCCCTCACGGTCCACCAGCACCGTGAAGGCGGCCAGCCGCTCAGTCATGTTGTCGGCCTGGCGCAGCTGTGCCTCGGCCCAGGCCCGATATTCCCCCTCATCCAGACGCATGAGCATCGACAATGCCAAGTTACGCAGGGCCCGCCGCCCCACCGCCTCCGCCTGGAAACGGTAGGGTCCCCGGGGGGCGTTGTCCTGGTAGAGCCGTTGCCACGACGGACGCAACGCCTCGGCCAATGCGGTGAGCTGAAACTCACGGACCCGATGGATGGCCTCCGGATCGATCACCTCCTGGGCATCAGCGATCACCGCCTCGGTGGGCAGAGACAGGAGCCGGGCGAGCAAGGCCCGGTCCGACGGAGGATCGGCCAACAGACGACGGAAGGCCTGGATCAATCGCAGCGGTGGTTGCAACGGGCGTGCGGCATGGAAATCGTCCAAGCCCCGGTCCAGCTCGATGAGGGCCAGGCGCTGCCCCGCCTCCCAGCGGTTGAAAGCATCGGGATCATGAGCCAGGCGCAGCGCCAAAGCTGCTTCGTCCTGCGCCATCTCCAGGCGCACCGGGGCGGAGAAACCGCGCAACGGTGACACGACCGGCTCCAGAGTCCCCGGAGGCAATTGCAACTCCAGCACGGTCACGGCCTCGGTGAGCAAGAACACCCGCTGCTCCGCCGCCGCCTCCTCGCCCTCGTCCACCCGGCGTATCGGCAGTGCCCGTCCCTCCCAATCCAATACCCCCAGCGCCATGGGAATGGGCAGAGGATGTTTGTGTGGCTGGCTGGGAGTGGGCGGCGTGTGTTGCGTGAAATGCAAGGTCAACCGGGCGGATCCGGGATCATAGCGCCATTGCAGACGCACCACCGGGGTTCCCGCCTGGGCATACCAACCAAGAAAGGCGGAGAGATCGGTAGCGTTGGCCTCGGCCATGGCCGCGATGAAATCCTCCACCGTGGCGGCACGTCCGTCGTTGCAGGCGATGTAGCGGTCGAACCCCCGGCGGAAACCCGCCTCTCCCAAATGGGTATGGAGCATGCGGATCACCTCCGCCCCTTTCTCGTAGACGGTAGCGGTGTAGAAATTGTTGATCTCCAGATAACACTCGGGACGCACCGGATGAGCCAAGGGACCGGCGTCTTCGGGGAACTGGCGGCTGCGCAACAGATCGACGTCGTCGATGCGCTTCACCGCCCGGGAAGTGAGATCGGCGGAAAATTCCTGGTCCCGAAACACCGTGAGCCCCTCCTTGAGGCTCAACTGGAACCAATCACGCAGGGTGACCCGGTTACCGGTCCAATTGTGGAAATACTCATGACCGACGATCCCCTGAATGGCCAGGTAGTCCTGATCGGTGGCCGTCTCGGAATCGGCCAGCACCAACGCGGCATTGAACAGATTGAGCCCCTTGTTCTCCATCGCCCCCATGTTGAAATGGGAGACAGCGACGATCTGGTACAGATCCAGATCGTATTCCAGCCCGAACCGCCGCTCGTCCCAAGCCATGGCCTGTTTGAGAGCACGCAGGGCATGGGCGGCCTTGCCCTCGTTGCCATGCTCCACATAGAGATGCAACGCCACCTCCCGCCCCGAGGCGGTGAGGAAACGATCCTCCACCCGGGCCAAGTCACCGGCCACCACCGCGAACAAATAACAGGGCTTGGGATAAGGATCTTCCCATTCCCGATAATGGCGCCCATCGGGCAGCTCGCCGGCGGCCACTGGGTTGCCATTGGAGAGCAAAACCGGATAACGCTCACGATCGGCCTCCAAACGCACACGGTAACGGCCAAGGACATCGGGGCGATCGGGGAAAAAGGTGATGCGGCGGAAACCCTCGGCCTCGCACTGACTGCAAAGCATGTCCCCGGAGACATACAAGCCCTCCAAGGCAGTGTTGCTCCGCGGATGGATCCGCACCCGGCTGTGCAACCGGCAACGCTCGGGCAGGCCCTCCAAGGTGAGTCCCTCCTCGTCGAGACGGTAATCCCCCGACGAGAGGGGGCGGCCGTCGAGGGAGAGCTCCAGCAACTCCAGCCCCACCCCATCCAGGCGTAGCGGCCCCGGCGCGGCGGTCGGATTGCGCCGAAGCTGCAACTCGGCCACCACTTCGGTGACCTCAGGATCGAGCCTCAGGCACAACTGGACACGGTCCACCCAATAGGGGGGCGGGCAGTAATCTTGCAAACAAACCGGACGGGGATCAGACATCGATAATCTTGGCGCTCTAACATGATGGAAGGCGACATTGTAAACCGGGGAATCCGTGTGATCCGACGCCTCATACCACTGCTTCTGCTGCTGGGCCTGGTGTCACAGCCCCCCCAGGCCGCCGAACCGGCCCGTTTCCTCTCCCAAGTGGCCCCGGAAGAGGTCCAGGCCGGCTCGCGCTTCGCCGTGGTGGTGCAATTTCGCAACCAGGGCCCCAATCATTGGGGCGGGGGCCTGCGCCTGCGCCAGGTGGGCCATCGCATCTGGGGACGGGTGAATGCCCGTCCCCAG
>JALSHN010000081.1 GCA_026982215.1 Gammaproteobacteria bacterium | reverse complement strand
TCACCGGGTTCTTCGGTGGCATGGGCGGTTGCGCCATGATCGGCCAGAGTCTGATCAATATCAGCTCCGGCGGCCGCGGACGGCTCTCCGGGGTGGCGGCGGCGCTGTTCCTGCTCTCCTTCATCCTCTTCGCCGCCGAGCTGATCGAGATGATCCCCCTGGCGGCCTTGATCGGGGTGATGTTCGTGGTGGTGATCGGCACCTTCGAGTGGTCCAGCCTGCGCATCCTCGGCAAGATCCCCAAGACCGACGCCTTCGTGCTGGTGCTGGTCTCCCTGGTGACGGTGGTCACCGATCTGGCGGTGGCGGTGGTGGTGGGGGTGATCGTCTCCGCACTGGCCTTTGCCTGGCGGGCCGCCAAACGCATCCAGGCAGAAACCAGCCTGGAGGCCGACGGGGCCAAGGTCTACCGCCTCTCCGGGCCGCTGTTCTTCGGCTCGGTGCAGAGCTTCAAGGAACTCTTCGATCCCCGCAACGATCCGCAGGAAGTGGTGATCGACTTCCAGGGTTCACGGGTGTGGGACCATTCCGGGCTGGAGGCCATCGATGCCTTGGCCGAACGTTACACCCGCCACGGCAAGCGTCTGCGACTGCGCCACCTGAGCCCTGAATGCCGTGCCCTGCTGGAGAAGGCCGGTGACCTGGTGGAAGTGGACCTGGAACACGATCCCCGCTACCACGTCGCCGACGACCGCCTGGCCTGAGGCCCCTCAATCGGGATTGCGCAACAAGATACTGCGCGCCGCCAGGGTCCGCTCCACATCGGGATCCGGACCGTGGGGAACACTCTCGATGAGATGGCAATACGCCCGCGGCAGGCCGTGATACTCCGCCCCGGCGAGCACGAAGGCCTTGTACCAATCGAAGGGCTGCAGACTGTCATCCACATGGCTCTCCATGGCCAGATAGAAAAACACCCGTCCGTGTTCGGGCAGCTCCAGCGAGTGCTCCCGGTATCCCAACCCCAAGCCCTCGGCCCGATCCAGGCGCACCTTCTCCTGCGCGGCGATGCGATAGACCACCCCGAAGGCCGACTCGCCCTCTTGGCCGGTGTAGACCAGGTTACACTTCCCCGAGCCATCCTCCCCGCGCTTGTGGAAACGCAACGACCACCCCGGCAACGAAACCACCCCCAGCGGTTCGGCACTGGGCACCCGTTCCCGCAACCGCGGCGGATGTAGATTGGACCCATAAGCCAGATACTTGAGCTCGAACATGACCACCCCCGGCAACGCGACACCCTGCGATGGCAAATCCCATGCCGACGACATTCTAACCTGCCGCCCCGGCTGCGCCGCCTGCTGCATCGCCCCCTCCATCTCCAGCCCCATCCCCGGCATGCCTGCCGGCAAACCGGCCGGCCATCCCTGTATCCAACTGGACGCCAACGGTCGCTGCCGCCTGTTCGGCCACCCCGAACGCCCCCGGGTCTGCCGCGATTTCACCCCCACCGTGGCCCTGTGCGGCGACAACCGCCGCCAGGCCCTGGAACGGCTCACCGCCCTCGAACGAGCAACCGCCCCGCCGTGAATGGAACCACCCGCGGCACAGACTGACCCGAGCACCTTGCTGAGGTATCCTTCCCCCTGGCCTGACAACAAATCCACATAACGATGAATCCACCCCTGCCGGCCAAACTCACCCCACCCCGCCCCACGCGGGTCCACCCCCGCCAGCGACTGTTCCGCCGCCTCGACGACTGGCGCGGGACCCCGCTGATCTGGATCTCCGCCCCTGCCGGCTCCGGAAAGACCACCCTGGCGGTCAGCTACCTCCAGGCCCGGGACATCCCCCCTCTGTGGTACCGCATCGACCGAGGCGACAGCGACCTCGCCTCATTCTTCCATTACCTCAAACAAGGCTGCGAGGCCGGGCAGCCCAACGCCACCCTGCCCACGATGACCGCGGAATACCAGGGCGACCCCGGTGCCTTCGCCCGCCTGTTCTTCCGCCGTCTCTTCGCCGCCATGGACGAACCCGCCGTGCTGGTATTGGACGACATGGAAGCCCTCTACGACGACACGCCCTTCAACCAGGCGCTGAGCCAAGGCCTGGAGGAGATCCCCCCCGGCTGTCAGGTCATGGTCCTCAGCCGCAGCGAACCCCCCGCGCCCTTCGCGCGCGCCGAAATGGACGCCCGCATGGCCCGCCTCCACTGGCACGATCTCCAACTCACCGACGATGAAGGCCGCGCCATCGCCCGCCTGCTCACCGACGCCCCCCACCTCCCTGCATCCCATCTGGAACACCGACTGCGCGCCGCCCACGGCTGGGTCGCTGCCCTCATCCTCCAGCTCCGCTCCGACACCCGCCTCCACGGAACCGACGGCACCCCGGCCGGACTGGCACAACACACCTTCGACGCCTATTTCGCCAGCGAATGCTTCCAGCACCTGCCCGCAGCCACGCGCACCCTCCTCCTCAGTACGGCCTGGCTGGACGCCGTCGGCCCTGAAGACGCCGCCCGCCTCTCAGGTCGGGAAGACGCCGGTGCCCGACTGAACTGGCTGGCCTCACGGCAACTGTTCGTCTCCCGCCTGGCCGGTGGCCGCCCCGCCTACCGCTATCACCCCCTGCTGCGGCGCTTCCTGCAACACCACGCCGCGCAGGCACTGTCCCCCGCCGCGCTGGTCGACCTCAAACGCCGCAGCGCCGCCTGCCTCGCCGAGGCTGGCGAAATAGACCCCGCCGCCGAACTCTGGCGGGACATCGGCGACTGGGCAGCGCTGGAACACCTGATCCGGGATCATGCCCAACACCTGCTGCACCAAGGACGGCACCGGCACCTCCACCACTGGCTCGACGCCCTCCCGACCGAACGCCTCGATGCCGACCCCTGGCTGCATTACTGGCTGGGCGCCGCCACCCTCGCCTTCGCCCCCCGCGGCGCCGGCACCCACTTCCGTGCCGCCTACCCGCGTTTCCTGCAAGAAAACGATCCCCTGGGTGCCTACACCTGCTGGCTGGGCATCATGGACAGCCTGATATACGCCAACGACAGCCTGGAAGAAGTCCCCCACTGGCTCGACCAACGGCACACCCTCGAAGCGCGCCTCGGCCCCTGTCCCGACCCCGTCCTCGCCGCCCGGGTCGCCTTCACCGCCTTCAACATGGGCTTCACCGCCTGCCCGCAACGCCACCCCGCCGACCACTGGCGCCAAGAGGCAGAACGACTGCGCCGCCTGCTCCCCGGCATCGACGACGACACCAGCCGCTGCCTCGCCGCCGTTCACCTTGCCATGTGTTTCACCTGGCACCCCCAGCCGGCGCGGCTCAAACTACTGGCCGACATGCTGCGCCCCCTGGCCGACGACGAACGCGTCGCCCCGCTGGCACGGATCCTCGCCCACCTGGTGGACATCACCCACCGCTGGAACGCCCCCGAGACCGACGGCAGCGCACAACGCATCGAAAGCGCCCTGGCGCTGGTGGAACGCCACGGGATCAGCGTCGGCCGGCTGTGGCTCCTCTCCGCCGGCACCCTCTACCACCTCAGCCAAGGCGACACGACCGGCGCGGCACGACTCCTGGACCACTACCGCCGCCACATCCGCGTGGACCAACGCCACGAACAAGTCCACTACCACTACCTCGCCGGCTGGCTGGCCCACCTCCAAGGCGATCCGGAACTGGCCTGCGAACACACCGCCCGCGCCCACAGCGACATCCGCCCCCTCCACAGCCCCCACTTCGAACTGCTGGCCTGTGCGGCCCACGCCTTCATGCTCATCGAGACCGGGCAGGAACACGCCGCTCAGCGCCTCATCGACCATACCCGGCGGCGGGCGCGCCAGACCCACAGCCGCAGCGTCGCCGTCTTCCAGCTCGGGCTGCTGGAGGCCTGGTCCGCCTGGCGCCGCGGCGACCCCGAGAGCGCCGCGGCCCACCTCCGCCCCGCCCTGGCCTGCGGTCGGGAAATGGACCTGCGCGTCGTCCTCTGGCACCTCCCCGCAGTCCTCTCCCGCCTCTGCGCCCTGGCACTGGAACACGGCATCGAGACCGCCTACGTCCACCGCCTCATCCGCCGCAACGCCCTCCTACGTCCACCGCAAGCCGACCCCCTGCTCCCCTGGCCGGACGCCCTGCGCATTCACACCCTGGGAAGATTCACCATCGAATGCCACGGCCGCCGGCTGGAAATCGACCGCACTGCCCAAAGAAAACCGCTCAAACTGCTCAAACTCATCATCGCCCTGGGCGCCGAGTCCGTACCCGCCGCCCGCATCGAAGACACCCTCTGGCCCGAATCCGACGGCGCCAGCGCCCGCCGCGCCCTGATCACCACCCTGCAACGACTGCGGCGCCTCCTGGGCCTGCCCCAGGCCGTGCGCTTCGAAGACGGCCGCCTCAGCCTCGACCGACGCCATGTCTGGCTCGACACCTGGGCCCTGAACGAATGCCTCGCCCACGACGACCCACAACGAACCGAACGCGCCTTGCCGCTCTACCGAGGCCGCCTGTTCATGGAAGAAGACGATCCCCCCTGGATACTGGCCGGTCGGGAACGCCTCCATGCCGCCGTGCTGCGTGGCTATGAACGCGCCATCAACGCGCGCTCGCGTCACGCCCAATGGGAACGGCTCATCGAACTATGCCAAAACGGTCTCGACATCGACGACCTGCACGAACCCTTCTACAGAGAACAGATCCGAGCGCTCACCGCCCTTGGCCGCCATGCCCAGGCCGTGCGCCTCTACCGCGACTGCCGCGACCGCCTGCAAACCAGCCTGGGCATCGCCCCCTCCCCCGCCACCCGCGCCCTCATCGAATCCTGACCGCCACCCATGGTGTTACCGCGGTGTTACCGGCCATTGCCTATCATCGGCCACCTGAAGCCTATTTTCCCCATGCCAAGGAGCCGATCATGCCCCTCCCTCGCATACCCCACTGGATCCTGCCGTTTCTCCTCATC
>JALSHN010000080.1 GCA_026982215.1 Gammaproteobacteria bacterium | reverse complement strand
GGAAGAAATCGCCCTCTACCAGACGCCACTCCATCGCTGCGGCTACGACGACGACCGCCAAGCCAGCAGCCACTTCGTCGATCCCGGCCTCACCCCCTCACCCGGCCTCTATGGTCATCTCATGGCCTTGGGTTTCCGCCGCAGCGGAGAACAGATCTACCGCCCCGCCTGCCCCGGGTGTACCGCCTGCCTCTCCGCCCGCATCCCCGTCGACCGCTTTCGCCCCAACCGTTCCCAACGGCGGGTGTGGCGTGCCAACGAGGAAGTGGAACTCCGCATCCGCCCCGCCGGTTTCATCCCCGAACATTATCAACTCTACCTGCGCTATCTGCGCGCCCGGCACCCGGGAGGCGGCATGGACGAAGACGACCCCGGGAAATACCTCGCCTTCCTCACCGCCTCCTGGTGTGACAGCCGTTTTCTGGAACTGCGTGAGAACGGGACCTTGCTGGGGGTGGCGGTGACCGACATCACCCCCGTCGGCCTGTCCGCGGTCTACACCTTCTACCACCCCCGACTCAAAAAACGCAGTCTGGGCACCCTGGCCATCCTGCATCAGATCCGCCTCGCCCAACGCCTGGGCCTTCCCCATCTCTACCTGGGCTATTGGATCGAAAACCATCCCAAAATGGGCTACAAAAGCCGTTTCCGCCCCCTGGAGGCGTACCGCGATCACGACTGGGTGACACTGGAGGACGCCAGACAACGCACCCCGGGACCCGCCGCCTCGACCACCTCGGCATAGATTCGTTCCGCCTCCCCTTCATGGCGGCGGGAAACATGCATCGGCACCACGCGAGCCACCCCGGCCTCCCGGGCCAACTCCCCGGCCCGGCGGGCGGTGAGATGGGCCTTGGCTGCAGCCATCGCCGCCTCCTTGGCCAGAAAAGGGGTCTCGATGAACAGATAGTCCGCCCCGCGGGCCAAATCGACGATACGCTCACCATTGGCCGAGGAGTCACGGCAATCCACCACATAGGCCAGACGCATCCCCGGCACCACCTGCAGCACCTGCTCGCTCAGCCACCCCAGAGGATAATGGCGCACCCCGTCGGGGAGCAGCACCTCGATGGGGGTATGCGGATCCTCCCCGGCCAACACCGCGTCCTTCAAACATTGCAGCCACGGACCGGGGAGCAGTCTCAGCGCGTCCAGGCGGCTCTTCCACACATTGACATGCTGATCTTCTTCCAGAGCGAAGGCCAGCACCGGCGTCCCGTGGTCCAGCAAAGCCGCCCGCACCCGGAAACCCGGCTCCCGCCACAACACCCCGTCTCGGCAATCCTCTCCCCATCTTTCAATTAGTTGGAAAGCTGACCTCAAGGAAAATCTCGACCAAACCAAACGCGCCCCGTCCCACTCCGCCACCTCGATCCACTGATCCCGCGGATAATCCCCCACCAGATTCCACAAATACCCCTGCAAGCGATGCCACACCCGTTCGATGAAACCCGGCGGCCCGAACAGGCGCAACCGTTCGGTCCGTGCCAAAATCACCCGCAACAAGCGATCGAAGCCATAAAAATGATCCATGTGACAATGACTGACGAACACCTCGCTCAGCGCCAGCAGGCTGCGGTTGGAAAGGGCATCGATCGTCCCCAGATCGAACAACAGTCCCCGGCGGCGGTGACGGAACCGCACCCACACCACCGGGTCGGAAAAGACATCGTTCACCAAACGAGGCAAAAAGGAGGATTTCATGAACAGCCTCGGCAAACCCAGCCCGTTACTCGCGCGCTTCGAGAGCTGCACTAGAATGTTAAAATATTGCCAGACTCGGAATTCCCCGCCTCTCGAGCGGCCGGAGACCCATTTATCTCTCTAAGGAAAACGCCCGATGGCCAATCTCATCACCTCGGCACGTTTCGTGTTGCTGTTCATCCTGGTGGCCATGGCCTACCTGGCCCCGCCGCACTGGCAGCTGATCAACCCGGCCCTGTTGTTGGTCATCATCGCCCTGGACGGCCTCGACGGCTACGTGGCCCGCAAACGGGGCGAATCCTCCGCCTTCGGCTCAGCCTACGACATCGCCGTGGACCGAGTGGTGGAGAATGTGCTGTGGATCGTCCTGGCCGATCTTGAGCTGGTCCCCATCTGGGTGTCGTTGGTCTTCATCACTCGGGGGATCCTGGTGGACACCATTCGTGCCCAAGGCATGCAAGAAGGCAAGACCGCCTTCGAAATGATGCGCTCTCCTCTGGGGCGCTTCCTGGTCTCCGGACGCTTCATGCGTGGCTTCTACGGCGCCGTCAAGGCCGTCACCTTCGCCTGGGTGCTGCTGTTCCAGCCCATCCCCGAGCTCCAACCCCAGTTCTGGGCCCAATGGGCCACCACCGTGGAATTCGTCACCGCCGTGCTCATCTATGTCTCGGTAGCGGTGTGCCTGATTCGCGGTGTGCCGGTGGTGTGGGAATTCTATGCCTATGAAATGCGGGAACAGCGGCGCCTGAAGGGCGTGGAAGGCCGGCGCTGATGGGGCTGGCCCTGTTCGATGCCGACGGCACCCTGTTCCCCAACCCCAGCTCCGAATCCCGCTTCATACGCCGGTTGTTGCGCAAGGGCTGGATCGGGCCACGCCAAGCCTGGCATGCCCTGGCCTTCATGGCGCGCGCCTGGCCACGCCATGGGCGCCACACCGCTCGCAAGAATAAGGCCTACCTCAGCGGCCTGTCCGTGAGTGCCGTGGCCGCAGAGGCCGGCGCCTTCGTCGAAGAAGAAATCGTCCCGTTGCTGCGTCCCGAACTGCTGGAACGGATCGAGGCTCACCGCCGTGAGGGGGATGTCCTGCTGCTGCTCACCGGCACTCCCGAGTTCATCGCCCAGCCCCTGAACCGCCACCTGGGCATGGAACACGTCTGCGCCACCCGCCTGGCACTGAACGGTGACCGCTTCCTCCCCGCCGCGCCCCGGCGCCACCCCCTGGGCATGGAAAAACTCACCCTGGCACGCACGCTGGCGACCGGACTGGGCATCCCAGCGGACCAATGGACCGGCTACGGCGACTCCCGCTTCGACCTACCCCTGCTCCAGCGCTGCGGACGGGCGGTGGCCGTGGACCCCGACCCCACCCTGCGCCACGCCGCCGAAGCGGCCGGATGGGAAATCCTGCACACCTCCAGCCGGCGCCGAGAGGCGCTCAGCGAGCGCTGAAAAATTCATCCCCCTCGGATGGCTGGGGTGCCGGCTCGGGCAACTTCGGCGCATAACGACCGCATTCCAGCTCCCCCCGCGCCCAGGCCAACACCAACTCCCCCTGATCGCGCCACTTGCTACGCGACACCGACACCGTCAACCGACTGCCCTCGGCCAGCGCCTGGGTACGTGCCACCCAGTGCACCTCCTCCCCCGTCTTGCCATAGACATCCGCAAACACCACCTCGCCGGTACGGGCGCTCTTGTCACGCCCGTCACGCACCACCAGTTGACGCTGGATGGGCTGCTCCATGAAACAATACCTCACCCCCTCCAGGATGCGCCGGTGCACCTCGGCATAATCCAGCGCCACCTCGGCCTGGAAGGTCTCGGCCGGTTGTTCCACCACCCGTTTCGCCGTCAACGGCGCCCCACAGGCAGTCACCACGAGCAGCATCGCAAAGACCGTGAACGTTCTCATACTCCCCCCTCGATTTTTGCGCCTTATCCTTGCCCCATGCTCCAAGCTTGTCAAACGGCGAAAATCTTGGCAGGGCTCTAGACTGAAAAGCTGGGAAAGCGGAGGTCTCACCCATGACATTCACCCTGAACGACAGTGAACGTCAGCAACTGGAACAGCGCCTCGGCTCCCTGGAGCACCCGGTGCGGCTGGTGTTCTTCACCCAGAAAACCCCCTGCCCCGCCTGCCGGGAACAACAACACCTGCTACGCACCGTAGCCGAACTCTCCCCTCGACTCACCCTGGAGATCCACCCCCTCGAGGAAGCCGGCGAACTGGCCCACGAACTGGGAATCGACAAGGTCCCCGCGCTGGCGGTGATCGGCACCAAGGACTACGGCATCCGTTTCTTCGGGATCACCGAGGGCTATGAATTCGACGGCCTCATCCACGCCATCAAGGCCGTGGCCGCCGGTCGCTCAGGGCTCCCCTCCCGGCTGGAAGAATGGATCGGACACATCGACCGCCCTTTGCACATCGAGGTCATGGTCACCCTCACCTGCCCCTATTGTCCGCGGATGGTGCGGCTGGCTCATCAATTGGCCATCGCCAACGACCACATCCGCGCCGACATGGTCGACGCCGTCGAGTTTCCCCAACTGGTGCAACGCTACCAAGTCAGCGGCGTTCCCCTCACCGTGGTAGACGGTACCCCGTTGTTCGAGGGGGCCTTGCCCCCAGAAGATGCCGTGCTGGAGATTCTGCGCCACGCCAAACCGGGGCTCTACAGCGAGCTGGAGGCCGAGCGCCGCCGGGCCCGTGGCGAGAACATCGCCCAACAGGCCAACCCACGGCAAAGTTATGACGTATTAGTGATCGGCGCCGGGCCGGCCGGAGTCACCGCTGCCCTTTACGCCGCCCGCAAAAACCTGCGCGTGGCCGTACTCGGCGAAACCCCGGGTGGGCAAATCAACGACACCGCCAAGATTGAAAACTGGCCCGGTCTGCCCACCATCGGCGGTCAGGAACTGGCCGAGATGTTCCGCGCCCACCTGGAACACTATCCGATTGCCGAACGCTTCCGTCTCCGCATCCAACACATCGAGCGCGATGGCGACGGCTTCCTCGCAGTGAGCGAGAATGGCGAGCGTTTTCATGGCCGCAGCGTGATCTACTGTGCCGGCAAGCGTTACCGGACCCTGGGGGTCCCCGGCGAGGCCCGTTTCCTGGGGCGGGGCATCGGTTTCTGCGCCACCTGCGATGCCCCACTCTACCGCGACAAGACCGTCGCCGTGATCGGAGGCGGCAACTCGGCCTTCACC
>JALSHN010000079.1 GCA_026982215.1 Gammaproteobacteria bacterium | reverse complement strand
GCTGCATGAGCGATACGAGATCCCGCAGGAATTCCCCGCCTTCATGGAACACCTGCTCGAGGCCGACCCCCGCACCTTCCAAGACATCAACCGCGAGGCCATGGCCTGGCTCAAATGGCTGCGGCAACTGGCCGCCGCCCAAGACTGACCACGGAGGAACACACCATGCCAAGAGCCGCCGTACCCCGCTATTTGGGCACCGACTTCTATTTGGGCACCGACTTCCAAGAGGCCTCTCCGGGGCTGCGCTTCACCTATTACCTGCCCATCTGGACCGAACGGGCAGACCAAGAACGGGAAGTGAAGCATTTGGCTAGGAGGAGAAGTGAGGAAGCGAAAGAATTGCACCATATCTTGAGGGAAAATGGCATGGATGCCGCCATTGCCCACATGCATCGCCGAAAAAGCTTTCCCAAGCTTTGGGAGAAAAACGACTTCGCCGCCTCCCGGACCGTGTGGAAAAACCTCTCGGGGCTCAACAAAGAAGACCGGCGCCGCATCGAGGCCCTGCGCGAACGCCAGGACGCTCTGGCCCAGAGCATGGGAGAGGGCATCTTCACTGCCTTCGCCACTAGCACCGCCCCCTTCACCACCGGCCTGGGCAACGAACACCCCCTGGAAAACGGCTTCGCCTTCCTCTGGCCCCACGGCCTGCCCTACCTCCCCGGATCCGGGGTCAAGGGTGTGCTCCGTCGCGCCGCCCAGGAACTGGCCCAAGGGCTATGGGGCGAGAACGGCGGCTGGGACGACGAACCTCGTCATGAAATAACGGTGAACAAAAAAACGCTCCACCTCAGCGACATCGAACTGCTGTTCGGCAAAGAGCCGCCACCGGGAGACTCGAACCACTTCCGCGGCTGCCTGGAGTTCTGGGACGTCTATCCCCAAATGGATCGCTTGTTGGTGGAAATCATGACCCCCCACCAAAAACACTACTATCAAGACGGCGAACCCCCCCACGACTGCGGCCAACCCAACCCCATCAAATTCCTCACCGTACCGCCGGGCGCCGCCTTCACCTTTCACGTGGTCTGTGATCTCCATCGCCTCACCCGCCTTGCCCGCCAACTGAGCGAAGACGGGCGCTGGCGCAAGTTACTGGCCACCGCCTTCGAACACGCCTTCCAATGGCTCGGCTTCGGCGCCAAGACCGCCGTGGGCTACGGCGTAATGGTGCGGGATGAACAGGCGGAACGTGCAGCCGAAGAGCGGCGTCGCCAGGCAGAAGAGGCCGCCCGGCGCCAGGCCATGAGTCCGGAGGAACAGCAAATCGACGACCTCCGCCGCCGCTACGAAAACGAAAAGGCCAAGGGCAACCTGACAGCCAATGGCCAGGTCAGCGAGCAACGCCTGAGGCTCCTCGAGGCCGCTCTGAAATGGCAAGACCCCAAACTGCGCTGCCAGGCCGGGAAACTGCTGCAAGAAATCGCCAAAGATCTCCCTTGGCCAAGAAGACGGAGAAATGAAGCCAATGAACAGCAGCAACTGCTGGAGGACTGCCCATGACCGTCATCGCCGTCACCCGCCACGAAGGCGCGCGCCAATGGCTTGCCCGCCGCGGTATCCGTGTGGACCGCCGTGTGGATCATCTCGACATCGACGACATCCGACCCGGCGACACCATCATCGGCACCTTGCCGGTCCACCTCGCCGCCGAGGTGTGTCGCCGCGGCGGGCGCTATGTCCACCTGGCGATGAACGTGCCCCCGCAGCATCGCGGCCGGGAACTGAGCGCCGAAGACATGGAACGCTTCCAGGCCCGCCTCCAGGCCTTCCACCTGGAGGCCCTGGAGGGCGACTTCCCCCCGCAAGCTTGCGACTAGCGACAAAAACCACCCCCTTGTCGCAGACTGGCAGCGCATTTCACGCAGGAGGTGAACATGTCGCTGCTGATGGGAGAAAACGGCCAACTCCTCGGCCTCAACCCCCAGGTTTGGCAATTGCTGGACCAGCTCGGCATTCTCATGGGCAACCTGTTCATGGTGGCCAGCCTGGTCCTTGCCATCCTCGGATTTCTCAAGCGCGAGCAACTGCACCGCTGGTGGCACCGCAACCGTTTCCCCGAGATCGGCGGCAAGGCCCCCCGTGATCGCGATGCCCTGATCCTCACCTTCAGCCGCATCGACCTCCCCCGCTGGGTCATCGAGCAGCTCAAGCCGGACTGGGTCGGCCTGCTGCCCTCCCAAGAGACCCGCGACCAGGCCGAACGACTGGCCGGCCTACTGCGCCGCCACGGTTACACCGTGCACCTGCGCACCATCGACGACCCCGACGACCCGGCTCAGGCACGCCTACGCACCCAAGAACTGCTGCAACAAGCCCACAAAGAAGGATGCCGTCGCCCGGTGGTGGACCTCACCGGAGGCAAGGTCCCCATGAGCATCGGCGCCTTCATGGCCGCCGAAGAACAAGGTGCCCCCAGTCTCTACGTCACTGCCGACTATGACACCAAACACCGCCGCATCCACCCTGGCAGCCAACGCATCACCCTCATCTCCAACCCGGAGGTCAGACCATGAGCACCCGTCGACTCTACATCGCCGCCTACGACGTCCGCTCCCCCAAACGCCTGGCGCGCGCCCTGAACATCCTGCGCGACTATGCCACCGGCGGGCAGAAATCCGTCTTCGAATGCTTCCTCACCCCCGCCGAGCACCGTGAACTGTGCCGTCGCATCCAGGGCCTGCTCAGTGACAAAGACCGCTTCTTCATCCTCCCCCATGGCAGCCGGCGCAAGCCCCGGGCCCTGGGGCGGGGGCGGATCGCCAAAGAACCGGACTACTTCTACCTCAAGTGAGCCAGCGCCATGAGCACCCTCTACATCGACCGCCGTCACAGTGAACTGCGCCACCAGGGTGGGGCCCTCATCCTCAGCGCCCAAGGCGAGCGCCAGAGCATCCCCATCAAACTGCTCGAACGCATCGTCATCAGCGCCAAGACCCAGACCGACACCGCCACCCTCGCCCACCTGGCTCAACAAGGTGTCATCATCAGCCTCATCGGCGGCGGCAAACAACAACGGCTGGCCACCATCATCGGCCCACAGCACAACGACGTCCGCCGCCGCCTGGCCCAATACCGCGCCCACACCGAACCTGAACGCGCCGCCGTCATCGCCCGTACCCTGCTGTGTCACAAGATCCAGGGACAACGGCGCCTGCTACTCCACGCCCGGCAACAACGCCCCGACCTGCGCCACCCCCTGAGCCAGGCCATCGAGCGCCTCGAAGGCATCCAACGGAGCCTGGAAAACGAAACCACGGACCTCCCCCGGCTGCGCGGACTCGAAGGTGCTGCCGCGGCCCATTACTTCGCCGCCTACCCCAAACTCTTCCCCGCCGAACTCGGTTTCACCGCCCGCCGTCGCCGCCCGCCTCCCGACCCCGTCAACGCCCTGCTCTCCCTGAGCTACACCCTGATTCACGCCGAGGCGGTGCAAATCATCCACAGCGCCGGGCTCGACCCCTATCTCGGCTACCTCCACGAACCCGACTACGGTCGAGAATCCCTCGCCGCCGACCTCATCGAACCGCTGCGCCCGCGCATCGACCGCTGGGTGTGGCAACTCATGCGCAGCCGCCGCCTGCGCCCCGAACAATTCAAGCAACGCGAAGGTGGCTGTTACCTCGACAAAGGCGGCCGCGGCGAATACTACCCTGCCTACGAACAGGCTGCCCGATCCTGGCGTCGCTGGTTACGCCTGGCCGTCTATACCCTGATCCACCACCTCATGGAGGACACCCCATGAACCCAGCACACGACCCTAAACCCCTCTACCTCGAACCTGAACAACCCTACCTCGTCAGCATCGACGGCCCCGCCCTGTGTCTGGCCGATCCCCAAGGCAAGGAACGGCATCTACCGCTGCGGCGCATCTCCCGCATCATCGCCCACGAAAACGTCCAATTTCACACCGAAGCTCTCATTGCCTGCGCCAAGCGGGACATCCCCATCCTCATCCACAGCGAAGACCACGCCCACGTCCGCATCATCGGCCCGGCGCCGCACCCCAACACCACCTTTCGCCAGGCCCTCATCGACCTGCAACAACGCCCCGACTGGACAGAACGCTACGTCGATTGGCGTCGCTCCAACCACTACCGCATCACCCGCCTGCTGGCCCAACGTCTGCAAGCGCCGCGCGTCCTCGACCGCAACCCCGGTCTACTGCGCAACTGGATCGAACAACGGGTGGAAGAACTCAGCGACCCCGAAACCCAAAAAATCACCCGCCACCGTTTCTACCAGCTCAGCCTCTCCTGGATCCAAAAACGCCTGCACCAAGAAGGGCTGGGCAGCGAAAGTGAAAACCTCCTGCGCGACCGCATCGATCTCCCGGCACAACTGGCCATGCTGCTGGACGAACGTATTCAGACCATCCGCCTCGGCTGGCTCAAACGCCGCCACCGGTGGGCCAAGCGCCACGGACGCCACCCTGAACCCGTGACCACCGAACAGATCGTGCGCATTTTTGAAAAAGACAGCGCCCGCATCAGCAAACTGGGTGACGATCTCATCAACCGCTTCCATCGCTGGCTGATCGAAATCCAATGACACGAGGGAAAGCGCCATGCCCCGCAACATCCTCCACAACTACCTGCTCTGCTACGACATCAGCGACGGCCGGCGGCTCAACCGAGTCCGCCAGGCCGTGGCCCTCACCGGTCGGCCGCTGCAATACTCCGTCTTCCTGGTCACCACCACCGAGAAAGGTTTGGAAAAACTCATCGATGACCTGGAGCGGGAAATCGACCCCCGAGAAGACGACATCCGCATCTACCCCCTGGAAGACCACACCGTCATCCAGACCCTGGGGCAGCACCCTGTCCAAATGGAAGGCATCCGCCTCGTTGGCCCCACCGACCGGGTCCTGTTTGAAAAGCTCGAATCGGTTGGCTAAACTATGATTGGCTCATTGCGGCCGGAGGGGTTTGCGGTG
>JALSHN010000078.1 GCA_026982215.1 Gammaproteobacteria bacterium | reverse complement strand
CAGGATGAACAAGGTGAACAAGGCGTCGCCGACGCAGAGGATCATCGCCGCCAACAACCACACGCCATCGGCCAGGGAATAATGGTCCAGATAGACACCCCGGCGACGGTCCTCGGCACGACGCGCCACCCGGCGGCGCCCGCGGCCGGACAAGGCCAGCCACACGGTCCGCGCCCGCCATCGCCGGCGGTCACCGCGCCGCTCCCGTAGTGGGACGGCACAACTCGAGAGCTGCTCCACGGTCTGCTCCATCCACTGACGTCTCCACAGACTACTGCAACGATGACGCCCCTCTCAAGCCACCCCTGAGACTGACCGATATCCAGACACCCCGTCACAGGTGACGACCATGAAAGCACGTCGTGAAGCCCTGGACTCTGCTTACGAAGTCCTGCGCGATGCCATCTTCCATTACCGCGGCGCCCCCCTGGGCACCGTGGCCGCCCGCGACCCCTACCTGGTCGCCCCCAACTACGAGGAATGCTTCGTACGCGACTTCGTCCCCTCGGCTCTGGTATTCCTCATGGACGGCGAATACGACATCGTGCGCAACTTTCTCGGCACGGTGCTCGACCTGCGGGTACAACAACGGGTGATGGAAGGCCACCAACGCGCCCCCGGCCTGATGCCGGCCAGTTTCAAGGTGGTCACCGACCCCGAAGGCGAAGAACGGCTGGTGGCCGACTTCGGCGATCTGGCCATCGGCCGGGTGGCCCCAGTGGACTCCGCTCTGTGGTGGATGGTCTTGCTGAGACTCTACACCTACACCACCGGCGATCATTCGCTGGCGGCCTCCCCCCGGTTTCAGGAAGGCATCCGTACCACCCTCGACCTCTACCTGAAAGAAAGCTTCGAGACCTCGCCGGCGATGCTGGTCCCGGACGCCTCGTTCATGATCGACCGCCGCATGAGCGTCTACGGTCACCCGCTGGAGATCCAGGCGCTGTTCTATGCCGCCCTGCGCACTGCGCTGGACTTCCTCGCCCCCACCGACGCCAACGCCGCGCTGCGCAAGATGGTCCTCAAACGCTTCCAGACCCTGCGCTCCTACGTGCGCATCTATTACTGGCTCGACATCCAGCGCCTCAACGAAATCCACCGTTACCAGGCGGAAGAGTTCGGCCATGAGGCGGTCAACGTCTTCAACATCTATCCCGAGAGCATCCCCGGCTGGCTGGACGGCTGGCTGGACAACGACAGCGGTTATTTCGTCGGCAACCTCGGCCCCGGACGCATGGACTTCCGCCACTTCGCCCTCGGCAACCTGCTGTCGGTGATCTTCGGGCTGGCCGCCCCGGAGCAGGCCCAACGCATCATCATGCTCTACGACCGCCGTTGGGACGAGCTGGTGGGCCACATGCCGGTGAAGATCCTCTATCCGGCGGCCGAAGGCGCCGAATGGGCCTTCATCACCGGCAACGACCCCAAGAACGTCCCCTGGTCCTACCACAACGGCGGCAGCTGGCCGACCCTGCTGTGGCCCTTCGTGGGGGCGGCGCTGATGGTCGGGCGGGGCGACCTCGCCGAACGGGCGCTGGAACTGGCCGCCCAGCGGCTGATGGTGGACAACTGGCCGGAATACTACGACGGCCGCCGCGGCGGGCTGGTGGGGCGGCGCGCCAACTACTACCAGACCTGGTCCGCCGCCGCCTACATCATCGCCTCACGGCTGCTGGAAGACGAGGCCGCCATGAATGTCTTCCGCAACCTGATGTTCGACGAACTCGACCCCGGCCAGGAACGCCAGATCCTCGCCTCCTGAGGCCTTTCAAAAGGCGCAGGGAGAGCGGCCCGTCTCGCGGAAACGGCGGTAATCGGCCAGGATGCGCCCGTGATCGAAGGCCAGAGGCGGCAGGGAATCCAGCGGAAACAGCGCCAAATGGCGGGCATCGTCCCGTGCCCGGGGCTCACCCCGGGCCACTGCGGCGAACACCACACTCACCACATGCAGGCGCGGGTCACGGCGCGGATCGGAGTACACCCCCAACAAGGCCTGCAGCTCGACCACCAACGAGGTCTCCTCATGGGCCTCCCGCCGCGCGGCATCGGCCACCGTCTCCCCCACCTCCACGAACCCCCCGGGCAAGGCCCAACCCAAAGGGGGATAACGCCGCTGAATGAGCAACAGCGGGCGCTCGGGGCGATCCGACAACTCGATCACCACATCCACCGCCAAGGCCGGAGTATCCGGGCGCTGCATGGGACACCTCACCAAAAGCTCAGTTTAGGCCGCACACCGGCCTCAAATAAAGCCCTTCTCCTTGAGATAACCGCGGATCAGCGACACGAACACCCGCGCCCGCAGCGCCCCCGCCAGCGGCCCCACCGGCCCGGAGAATGCCTCGTGCAAGGGCACCAGGGCCCGTTCACCGACAGCGGCATCGAGCCGCTGCCCCTCGACGAGCATCCCCACCAAGGCGACATCGGTGGTGCGAGGCACGAACAACGGCGCCCCCGCCGCCCCTGGAAACGCCCCCAGCGCCACGAGAAAGCGCTCCCGTCCGGCATAGAGCCCCAGCCGCGGCCCCGAGAGCCGCCCCTGCAACACTTGCGGCAACAACTCATCCGGGCCGGAAACACCCGAGGGATGGGCGCTGAGAATCAACGGCGCCAACGGCTGCGCCAGCACCTCCTCCGAGACGAGATGGAGGGTGCAGTAATAAAGCGGGATCCCCGAATCCTCGATATGACGCACGAAGGGCACGAACGGCGTCACCGCCACATCCAGCGCGGCATCGGGGTGGGGATACCACAGCTTGGCGAAATTCTCGATGTCCAGGGTATAGCCCTTGCTGAGATCGGGACGGCCGCGCTGCTCGGGGATGAAGGTGATCCGACCCTCCACCGCCCCCACCACCGCATGCCGCGCCGTCACCAGAAAGGGATAACGATCACCGTCCTCGGCGCGATACTCATAGATGAAGGCCGTGGCCTGCAAAGACCGGCCGTCCTCGCGGGTGGTCTCCAACCGCAAGGTGGAAAACAACAAGGCATCCTGCCAATTCCCCCCAGGGGGATCTGAATGTTCCGCAGCGGACGGTTCCTCCATGGTTCAGGTCTCGCTCGATGGACCTGTGCCCTGCATCGGCCCACGAGGCCGGCGACTTGAGCGCCACAACCAAGCCGCCACCAACAGCATCGCCCACGTCCCGCTCCACCCCCCTCTGTCGGCCGGGGCCGAGGACTCCAGTACGGCCGTGACCCGGCCATCCTCCGCCACCGCCTCCCCCACAGCCGAGGCCAGTGAGGCCTTCAGGCGCAAGACGCCGCCCCGCCGAGGGA
Source organism: Gammaproteobacteria bacterium (assembly GCA_026982215.1). Lineage (GTDB taxonomy): Bacteria > Pseudomonadota > Gammaproteobacteria > S012-40 > S012-40 > S140-43. The sequence continues at coordinate 1,668 of JALSHN010000078.1, read as the reverse complement.
TCAGCCCCAACTCCAACTGCCGCTCCCCCCCTGCTGGCAGGGTACCCAAGGCACACACCAGCGCCACGCCCAATTGCTCACAACCTGCAGGCGCGGCCACCTCCACCCCACTGGGGAGGGTGACGAACAACCGCACCGCCGGTACCGCCTCCGTCCCCTCGTTGACCACCGCCAAACGCCAGCCCACCTGCTCCCCCACGGCCGTCCGCGAGGCCGAAAGCGAATCCGACAATCGCAACGCCGCCACCCGGGGATCGTTGAGATCAAGACTCACCAACCAAGCGTCGGTCGCCTCCGCCGGCGCCCCCGCGACCGTCGTCCCCCCCGGGTCGGGGGAACGGCTGCCGCCGGCCAGCCACAAGCGCCCCGTACCATCCCCCACCACGGCGTAGAAATAATCGTTGGCCACCCCACCCAACAAGGTATCCAGCACCACCTGCCCGTCACCATCCAGCACCGTGACCCGTCCCTCGCCCCCGGCAACCGCCGTCTGCAACGGCATCACCCAAGGCAGATCCTCGGACCAGGCATGACCGGCGAGATAAATCTCCCTCCCCGGCCCCAGGGCCACGGCGTTGTAGAACTCGTTGTCCGAGCCGCGCAACAGCCGTGACCAACGCAAACTCGCACCGTCCCCCGCCAACGAGAACACGAAGGCATCCAGACTCTCACTGTCACCCGCCCCACCGGCCGGCACCTCGCTCAAGGGGAAGAAATCCGGTGCCTCCTCCGCCGAGGCCACCACCGCCCCCGGCGACAGCGTGGAACCGGTGACCACCACATCCCCGGCGGCATCGAAGGCCACATCCGTGGGATAGTCATCCTCGGCCCCGCCCAGGTAAGTGAGAAAACGCAACGCCGACAACGTGGCATCGAACCGGGCCACCACGATGTCGTAACACGGATGCCGCTCCGCCGTCGCATCGCGCCGATTGAAGGCACACTCCCCAGCCTCGTAACGCGTATCCCACACCCCCACCTGATCAAGCGCCAGGCCCTCAGACGCGCTATGCCCCACCAACACCACATCCCCACTGTCGGGATCCACCGCCAGCGCCGCGGCCCAATCGGCCCCGCTGCCGCCGAGAAAGGTGAAATACAACCGCTCCCCACGCTCATTGAAACGCGCCAGCAGAATATCCCCTGCCCCCGCGGGCCGATCCCGATAACCGCCCGTCCCCTGGATCACCTCGGAATCGCTGGAGGTCAACAGATAGATCCGCGTCCCCGCAGGACCGTCGAACAGCGCCACATCCCGACCCGACTCGGCCCCCGACCCGCCGAAATAGGTCAAAAACACCACCTGGCACTGAGCATCCAACCGGGCGAGGAAGGCATCGGAGGCCGTGGCCTGCAACGTCTGCGGATCGGCCCCCAGACTGCTCTGGATCAACACCCCCGCCTCAGCGCCCTTCACCGGGAGATCGGGGGAATCCGTCGTCCCTGCCACATACACCGAGCCATCGGCGCTCACCGCCACCGCCAGTGCGGCATCGTCCCCGCTGCCCGAAATGGCCTCACGCGCCTGGCACAACAGATTGCCGTCGGCATCCCAATGGAGCAGCCAGGCATCGAAAGTCTCCGCCCCCGCCTGGCGCGTGAACCCCACCCCATACAAAGAACCGTCCGGGGCGATGGCCAGGTCACGCAGACCCTCCTCCCCGGCCC
>JALSHN010000077.1 GCA_026982215.1 Gammaproteobacteria bacterium | reverse complement strand
CCTGACGACGCAACACCGTCATCACCGGCACCCGCCCCAAGGCGCGCAGCGGCGGCCAGGCAAAGGCCAGCAGCGTCACCCCCGCCACCACCACACCCAACACCAGAGGACGCCATCCCGGCGGCGGCAACTCCAGTGCCACCACCGCCGACAACAACCACAACACCCCCTGCTGGGCCACCAGTCCCAACACCACACCCAACAACGCCGCCCCCGCCCCCAGGAACGACAACTGCCACAAAAACAACCGCTCCACCTGGGCCCGCCGCGCCCCGAAACAACGCAACAAAGCCGCATGACGACGATGTCCCTCGGCGAAATGACGCGCCGCCAACGCCACCGCCAGACACCCCAGCAACACCGCGCTCAAGGCCGCCAAAAACAAAAAACGCATACCCCGATCGAAGGCCGCTTCCAATGCCGGCGCCGCCTGCTCCGGCGTCAACAGCCGCATCCCCGCCGGCAAGGCACCACGCCACCGCGCCGTCAAGGCGCTCACCCGAGCGACCTCTCCGGCCAGTGACAAGCGGTGGACCACCCGACTGGCCGGCGTCACCAACCCGGTCGCCGCCACATCCTCCCGGCGCATGAGCAAGCGCGGCGCCAGCCCCGTGGCCATCGCCCCCCCCAAGGGCTGCAACTGAGCCAACCCCGCCACCCGGAACGACATCGCCCCCAACTGCAACGAATCACCGACCCCCACCCCCAGGGCGTGCGCCAAGGCCGGCTCCAACCACACCGTCCCCGGCGGTGGCGGCTCGGAAAGGGCCTGCGCCGCCCCACCGTGCCCGCCGCGGCGCACCGCCACCGTCCCCCGCAGCGGATAGGCCTCGTCCACCGCCACCACCCACGCCAAACGCCCCCGCCCCCCGGCAAAGGCCATACTGGGAAACTGCAGAGACCAAGAAAGCGCCAGCCCCGCCGCCTCCGCCTCGGTCACGAAACGCGCCGGGATGGGGCGGTCACTCTCCAGCACCGCATCGGCCCCCAACAAGGCCGCCGCCTGCGCTTTCAATCCCCGCTCCACCCGATCGCTCACCACGGCCACGGTGGTCACCGCCGCCACCCCCACCGCCACCGCCAGCACCACCAGCCACAACCCACCGGCGCGCCACTCCCGGCGCAACAACCGCCAACCCAGACGCCTCATGCCGCCACCAACTCACCGCCATCGAGACGCAAGCGTCGCTGACAACGCGCCGCCAACGTCTCATCGTGGGTCACCAGCACCAGGGTCGTCCCCTGTTTCTCATTGAGCGCGAACAACAGATCCATCACCCGCCGCCCGGTGGCCGCATCCAGATTGCCGGTGGGCTCATCGGCCAACAACAGACGCGGCCCCGGAGCAAACGCCCGGGCGATGGCCACCCGTTGCTGCTCGCCCCCGGAGAGCTGGCCTGGATAATGCCCGGCGCGCCCCGCTAGTCCCACCTCGGCCAACACCGCCTCTGCCCGCGCCCGTGCATCGCCACGCCCCAGCAACTCCAGCGGCAACATCACGTTCTCCAAAGCCGTCAAGGTGGCGATCAACTGGAAGTGCTGAAACACGAACCCCAGCAATTCCCCGCGCAGACGGGCGCGGGCATCCTCATCCAAGGCCTGCAAGGACTGCCCGGCCAGACGCACCTCCCCCCGGCTCGGCGACTCCAGCCCCGCCAACAAGGCCAATAACGTCGACTTCCCCGCCCCGGACGGACCCAGGATGGCCACCGACTCCCCCGCCTCGATGGTAAAATCCACCGTGCGCAACACCGTCAGACGGCCCGACGGTCCCGCCACCTCGTACCCCAGTCCGCTGACCGCCAACAAAGGCTCTGCCATGCGCCCGTTCCTCCTCATCCTGCCCCTGTTCCTCAACTCGGCCGCCGCCACCGCAGTCCCGGTGATCCTCATCCTTGGCGACAGCCTCTCCGCTGCCTACGGCCTCCCTCAGCAGGCCGGCTGGCCGGCCCTGCTGCAACAACGCCTGCGCGACCACGGCTTCCCCCATGGGGTGGTGAACGCCAGCATCAGCGGTGAGACCTCGGACGGCGGGCGATTACGTCTTCCCGGACTGCTCCAACGCCACCGGCCCACCGTCGTCGTCATTGCCCTCGGCGCCAACGACGGCCTGCGCGGTTTGCCCCTGAGCCACCTGAGAGTCAATCTCGAGGCCATGATCGAGCAAGCGCGCGACAATGGCGCCGCGGTCATCCTCATGGCCCCACGCCTGCCTCCCAACTACGGCCCCTACGCCGACGATTTCCACCGCCTCTATCACGACCTGGGCCAGCGGCACTCGGTTCCCGTGGTGGACTTCCTCGCCGCCTTCGGCGCCCGCCGCGAATTCTTCCAGGCCGACGGCCTCCACCCCACTGCCGCCGCCCAGCCACTCATCCTCGACGCCCTGTGGCCGGCCCTCGAACCCCGCCTCGCGTCAACGCCGCACGCCAGGCCCGCTCCGCCGCCTCCCCATGGGATGCCAGCCGGTGAGCCCAACGGGTCGTCTCGGGCAGACGATAACGGGTGACACAACGCATCACCCAGGTCACCGCCGTCTCCAGGCTCACCCGGTGCCCCACCGAGACATACACCGGCTTCACCCCCACCCGGGTACGCAACACCGCCCCGATCACCTCACCCCCATCGCGCAACGGCACCCAGACCCCCTTTTCGTCGGGTACCGGATCGTGCTCCCCACACAAACGCGACTTCGCCACCCCGATGGTGGGCCGATCCAGCACCACCCCCAAATGGCACGCCACCCCGAAACGGCGCGGATGGGCCCGCCCCTGGCCGTCACACAGGATCAGATCCGGCGCCTGCTGCACCTGCTGCAGCGCCGCCACCAACGCAGGCACCTCGCGAAACGACAACAACCCCGGCACATAAGGAAAACGGGTGGGACAGCGGGCGATGGCATAGTCCAGCGGCGAGAGACCCGGATAAGCCAACACCGCCACCGCCGCCCGGGTCACCTGCCCTTCCTGCTCGAACCCCACATCAACCCCCGCCACCCGCCGCACTTCTCCCAAGGCATCCTGGGTGATCACCCGGGCAGCCAGTTCCGCCTGCAGAGCACGCGCATCCCTGGGCGAGAGATCCCAGGGATGGGAAACTTTGACTTTCAGCGCCATGGTCTACACTCAAAAGAATGGGAGGGCATCATAGCAAGCAATAAACACGTTCCACGGAAGGGCGCCATCACGGGGTGAACCGGGCGAACCGCCCACCACGTTCGATCCAAATCGCACAGGAGGTCGACATGGAACACCGTTGGAGCCCGCGCAAACCCTTGACCGTGGACGTCGTCATCCACTATCCCCCGCTCGGCCTGGTCCGCGCCCGCAGCCACGACATCAGCCTCGACGGCATGCTGGTGGACACCGGCCGCATCCTCCTCCCCCCCGGAGAACAAGTGGAACTATGCTTCCGTCCGGACGAAAACCCCGGCCCTTACCTCCACGTGGACGCCGAGGTGATCCACACCTCTCCCAAAGGCACCGGCGTGCTGTTCCGGGACTATGGCCCCGAGGTCCTGCTGGCCCTCAAGAGCCTGCTGCTGGAAGGCCCCGACGGCCACATCGCCGAACTGTGCCGCATCGGTCAACACTGAACACTCGGTTGACCCATCCCCTACCCGGCCGCATAATCACCGCCCGGCCACCTTCAGGGTGGCCAACCAGTCGATGGCGACCCCATCGGTCCCCTCGCGACGATACGCCGTGAACCCCGCCAGGCCCGGAAGGGAGCAACGGTAGCGGCGGACTCGGGCGCCGGGGTGTGGCTGGTGTGGGTCGCCGCCCTATTCGGACCCTCAACGAGGTCCCCAATTCCTAGCGACATGAGCTACCAAGTCCTCGCCCGCAAGTGGCGCCCCCGCAACTTCTCCGAGGTCGTCGGCCAAGAGCACGTCCTGCGGGCGCTGATCAACGCCCTGGACGAACAACGCCTGCACCACGCCTACCTGTTCACCGGTACCCGCGGCGTCGGCAAGACGACCCTCGGGCGCATCCTCGCCAAATCGCTCAACTGCGAACACGGCGTGAGCGCCCGGCCCTGTGGAGAATGCTCCGCCTGCCGTGAGATCGACCAAGGCCGCTTCGTGGATCTCATCGAGGTGGACGCCGCCTCGCGCACCAAAGTCGAAGACACCCGCGAGCTGCTGGACAACGTCCAATACGCCCCCACCCGCGGGCGCTACAAGGTCTATCTCATCGACGAAGTCCACATGCTCTCCGGGCACAGCTTCAACGCCCTGCTCAAGACCCTGGAAGAACCCCCCGAGCACGTCAAATTCATCCTCGCCACCACCGACCCGCAAAAACTGCCAGTCACCGTGCTCTCCCGCTGCCTGCGCTTCAACCTCAAACGCATCACCCAAGATCAGATCGCCGCTCACCTCAGCCACATCCTCGACCGAGAAGGCATCTCCCACGAACCTACCGCCCTGGCCCTGCTCGCCCGCGCCGCCGACGGCAGCCTGCGTGATGCCTTGAGCCTGCTCGACCAGGCCATCGCCTTCGGCGGCGGCCGAGTGAGCGAAGCCGAGACCCGCGACATGCTCGGCGAGATCGACCCCCACAGCCTGCAACCGCTGGTCGAGGCCCTCGCCGACGGGGACGGCCCCCGCCTGTTCGCCGCCATCGTCCCCCTGATCGACAGTGGCGCCGATCTCGGCCAGGCCCTGGAAGGCCTCATCAGCCTCCTCCACCGCATCGCCGTCCAACAAATCGTCCCCGACGCCGGCAGCGACGACCCCTGGATCCAGCACATGGCCCAACGCCTGGCCGCCGACGAGGTCCAGCTCTACTACCAGATCGCCCTCGAGGCCCGCCGCGACCTCCCCCTGGCCCTCGACCCCCGCTCCGGCTTCGAAATGGCCCTGCTGCGGCTGTTGGCCTTCCGCCCCGAACCCGTCACTGACACCCCACCCGCCAGCGAAGCCCCCAGTCCGTCCCGCAGCACCCC
>JALSHN010000076.1 GCA_026982215.1 Gammaproteobacteria bacterium | reverse complement strand
CCACTGCCATCACCACTAGGTCCGCCGGCACCTCCAGGCCGTCCTTGAAGCGCACGCCCTCCACGCGTTTCTCACCCAAGATGGCCTCGGTGACCGCGGGCATGATGAATTTCATGCCCCGATCCTCCAGGGACTGCTTCAACAAGCCGCCGGCGTAGGGATCGAGCTGGCGCTCCATCAGCCACTCGGCGATGTGCACCACCGAGACATCCATGCCCTGCACCATCAGGCCATTGGCCGCCTCCAGACCGAGCAAGCCGCCGCCGATCACCACCGCCCGGCGGTATTTGCGCGCCGCCTCGATCATTTGTTCCACATCGTGGATGTCGCGGAAGGTGACCACTCCATCCAGATCGTTGCCCGGCAACGGCAGCACGATGGGGTGGGAACCGGTGGCCAGCAACAGGCGATCGTACTCGGCCTCGGTGCCATCATCGGCGATCACCTTGCGATTACGGCGATCGATCTTCACCACCGTCTTACCGGTGTAGAGGGTGATGCCGTTCTCCTCGTACCAGCCCCGATCGTTGAGAATGATGTCATCGATGGTCTTCTCCCCGGCGAGCACCGGCGAGAGCAGGATGCGGTTGTAATTGGGGTAGGGCTCGGATCCAAAAACGGTGATGTCATAGAGATCGGGGGCGATCTTCAGCAACTCCTCCAGGGTCCGCACCCCGGCCATGCCGTTACCGATGAGAACCAGCTTTTCCTTCACGTCGTCACTCCGCGCTGAGAATGGGCTTGTGCAGCGGATAGCACACATCGTGCCAAACATTTAATCATTAAAAATCATATAGTTACAAACACACCCCTCACTCCGGCGAGTAAAGACGCACCAAAACGGTGCAGCATGGCGCACCAGCAAACGGCGCCCCCGCACATCGCCCCCTCAGCCACTGCGCCAACAACGTCCCCGAATGCACCAAAACAGGGAACCGACAGGGTACCCCTGGATTTTTTCATGAAAAAACAAATACTTATTTATGGAACGGTTTTTGCTAAACGACGGCAAACCGATCGTACGAGGCCAACCATCATGAACCCGGACCGCGTCAATCTACTCGACCTCAAGCAAGCCAACATCCGCATCCTGCACTACACCTGGTTCGCCTTCTTCATGACCTTCGTGGTGTGGCTGGGGCTGGGACCGCTGATGCCCTTCATCAAATCGGCACTCGAACTCAGCGACCAACAGGCCAAGGTACTGCTGATCCTCAACGTGGCGATGACCATCCCAGCGCGCATCGTGGTCGGCATGCTGGTGGATAAACTGGGTCCACGGATCATGTACACCGCCATCCTGGTGTTGGGCGGCCTCATCAGCATCGCCTTCGCCTGGGCCGACAGCTACCAACAACTGGCTCTGCTGCGCTTCCTCTCCGGCTTCATCGGCGCCGGTTTCGTGGTGGGCATCCGCATGATCGGCGAGTGGTTTCCCGCCCGCCAAACCGGGTTCGCCCAGGGCATCTATGGCGGTTGGGGCAACTTCGGCTCCGCCGGCGCCGCGGTCACCCTCCCCTTCATCGCCGCCAACGTCGAAGGCCCCGACGGCTGGCGCATCGCCATCACCGTCGCCGCCGTCGCCGCCATTCTCTACGGCATCGCCTACTACTTCCTGGTGAGCGACACCCCCAAGGGCTCCACCTACTTCAAACCCAAGAAGACCGGGGCCATGGAGGTCACCAGCCGCGGCGATCTGATCCTCTACGCCTTGATGAACCTCCCCCTCTACCTCGCCCTGGGGCTATTGGCCTGGAAGCTCTCCCCGGCGGGTCTGGGGCTGATCGACGACAGCTTCACCTACGCCATCTACGGCTTCCTCGCCGCCCTCTATGGGGTACAACTGTGGAAGATCTGGCACATCAACGCCCACATCCTCAAGGAACCCGTCCCCGAACTCCACCGCTACAAATTCCGCCAAGTGGCCATCCTCGACTGGGCCTACCTGGTCACCTTCGGCACCGAGCTGGCCGTGGTCTCCATGCTGGCGATGTTCTACGTAGACTGGTTCGGCCTCTCCAAGGTCAACGCCGCCCTCCTGGCCGGCGTCTACCCCTTCCTCAACCTGGTCGCCCGCCCCGGTGGTGGCTGGATCTCCGACCGCCTGGGCCGCAAGCGCACCCTGATCATCGTCTTCGCCGGCATCACCGCCAGCTTCCTCACCCTGGGACTGGTGAATCCCGACTGGCCGGTATGGCTGGTGGTCCTCCTCACCCTCCTCGGCGGCCTGTTCTCCAAGGCCGGATCCGGCGCCGTCTACGCCATGGTCCCCCTCATCAAACGACGCATGACCGGCCAGATCGCCGGCATGGTGGGCGCCTTCGGCAATGTCGGCGCGGTGTTGTTCCTCACCGTCAACTCCATCCTCGAATACGATCAATTCTTCGCCTTCATCGGCGTCATCGCCGGCATCGTCTTCGCCCTGATCCTGTTCTTCCTCGAAGAGCCCAGCGGTCAGATCGCCGAGACCCTGCCCGACGGCACCGTGCAACTCATCGACGTCAAATGAACACCCAAGAACAGGGCTGCTGCCTGAAGATCCGCGCCGGCCAACACAGCGAGGCCGGCGTCAAGGAAAGCAACGAAGACTGCTGCGGCATCCACATCCCCGACTCGGCGCTCACCATCCGCTACAAAGGCGTGGCGGCGGTGATCGCCGACGGGGTGAGCTCCTCCGAGGCGGGCCGCCAAGCCGCCGAGACCTGTGTGCAGGGTTTCCTCACCGACTACTACAGCACCCCTGACTCCTGGAGCGTCAAAACCGCCTCCCAAAAGGTCCTCGGCGCCATCAACCGCTGGCTCTACGGCCGTGGCCAAAGCCAATACCGCTCCGGCCAAGGCCTGCTCAGCACCTGCTCAGTGGTGGTGTTCAAATCCACCACCGCCCACCTATTCCACGTCGGCGACACCCGCATCCAGCGGCTTCGCAACGGACAACTCAGCGCCCTCACCCGCGACCACCAACTCTGGCAAGGCGACAAGGCCCTACTCAGCCGCGCCATGGGCGCCGACCTCCAAGTGGACATCGACTACCGCACCACCGATCTGGAAGTGGGCGACCTGTTCATCCTCACCACCGACGGCGTGCACGAATACATCAGCCCCGAAGACCTCATCGCCCTGTGCGAACAACATGGGGATGACCTGGAAACCGCCGCCCGGACCCTGGTACGCACCGCCCTAGAACACGGCAGCCCCGACAACGCCACCTGCCAACTGATCCGCATCGAGGCCCTCCCCGACCTCGACCAAGACACCTTCTACCGCCGCCTCACCGCCCTCCCCTTCCCGCCCCCCCTATCTCCCGGGCAAATCCTCGACGGTTACCGCATCATCCGCGAACTCCACGCCAGCCACCGCACCCAGGTCTACCTGGCCGTGGACACCCAAAACGACGACCGCCAAGTCGTCATCAAGACCCCCTCGGTCAACTTCGAAGACGACGCCGAATACATCGACGCCTTCCTCCACGAAGAATGGGCCGGGCGGCGCATCGACAACCCCCACGTCCTCAAAGTGCTCGACCCCGGGCGCGAACGAAGCTGCCTCTACTACGTCACCGAATACGTCCCCGGCCAGAGCCTGCGGCAATGGATGCACGACCACCCCAACCCACCCCTCACCGACGTTCGAGAAATCGTCGAACAAATCGCCGCCGGCCTACGCGCCTTCCACCGCCAGGAAATGGTCCACCAAGACCTCAAACCGGAAAACATCCTCATCGATCCCCAAGGCACGGTAAAACTGGTGGACTTCGGCTCCACCCGCATCGCCGGCATCGAAGAAATTGCCCAACCCGTACGCCGCGACTACGCCATGGGCACCCAAAACTACCTCGCCCCCGAATGCCTCCAAGGGCGCCCCGGCACCCCCGTCTCCGACCTCTACGCCCTCGGCGTCATCGCCTACGAAATGCTCACCGGCCATCTCCCCTACGACCGCGAGCTCAAACCCCGCAACCTCAAACAAGTCCGCTACCGCCCGGCCAGCAACTTCAACCCCGAAATCCCTGCCTGGATGGACGGCGCCCTCAAAAAAGCCGTCCACATCGACCCCCGGCGACGCTACCGACACCTCTCCGAATTCACCCACGACCTCAGCCATCCCAACCCCGAACTGGTCAAAGAAAGCGAAGCCCCCCTCATCGAACGCAACCCCGTCGCCTTCTGGAAAGGCCTATCCGCCCTCCTACTGCTCACCAACCTCATTCTCCTAGCCCTACTGCTGGGCTAGACCGAACTCAACAGACGCCCCCGCCTTCCAGGAACTCATCCCGCCAGCCGGACAATACCGAGGCCGGCTGGCCGGTCTCCCGACTCAGTGCATCCAGGCTATCGCCCCGTAACAAACGCAGAACCACTTCCTGCTTACAACTCAAAGACCAACGCTTCACTGATTTCTTACTCAATAACGTAAATTTTCTTTCGCACATTTGAGGAGGCGGTGGCCCACGTGGTGAAGTTGGATTAGCGAAGTTCAACGACCCACAGAGGAGGCCACCACCATGGGAGAAGGTAGCAGAACCCTGGGCAAGGTTGTCCATATCGACGAGGGCCAGATCCGCGACCATCTCGGAGAGCTCGTTCGAGGGACAGTGGAAGAGACCCTGAACGCTATGCTGGATGCTGAAGCCGATGCCCTGTGCGGGGCCCAGCGCTATGAGCGTAGCCCGGCTAGAGCCGTTCGATAAAAGGAGGGCGGGATGCTCGGGCGTAAGGAACGAGATCAGCTGGAATTATTCATTGCCGGGTCGCTGCGCGAGCTCGTGCCAGACGATTGATGTGGTCTGATTGATCTTGACACTGAGTTAAGGCTGTAAAATGCCATAGCGAGGTGAACGATGACGACCGAGAAACGAACGAGAAGGAAGTACACGGAGGATTTCAAGCGGGAGGCCGTGGGGCTGGTGACTGAGCAGGGCTACAAGGTGTCTGAAGCGGCCCGGAGTTTGGATATTGGGGAGAACCTGCTGCGCCGTTGGAAGCGG
>JALSHN010000075.1 GCA_026982215.1 Gammaproteobacteria bacterium | reverse complement strand
TGTTCGGCTCCGGCATTGGTGGTCATGATGATGATGACGTTGCGGAAATCGGTCTTGCGGCCGTTGGTATCGGTGAGGGTGCCATGGTCCATCACCTGTAACAGGACGTTGAAGACGTCGGGGTGGGCCTTTTCGATTTCATCGAGCAGCAGCACCGCATGGGGGTGTTTGTTGATCGCTTCGGTGAGCAGACCGCCTTCGTCGTAACCGACGTATCCCGGTGGCGCGCCGATGAGACGTGAGACAGTGTGGCGCTCCATGTACTCGGACATGTCGAAACGCACCAGCTCGATACCCAGGGTGTTGGCCAGTTGCCGCGAGACCTCGGTCTTGCCCACGCCGGTGGGGCCGGCGAACAGGAAAGAGCCGATGGGTTTGCTCTCGTCGCGCAACCCGGAGCGGGCCATTTTGATGGCCGCGGCCAAGGTCTCGATGGCCTCGTCTTGGCCGAAGACCGTCATCTTGAGGTCGCGTTCGAGGTTGCGCAATGCCTCGACGTCGTTGCGGTTCACCTGTTTGGAGGGGATGCGGGCGATCTTGGAGACCACTTCTTCGATCTCGGAGACACCGATCACCTTCTTGCGCCGACTGGGGGGCTGCAGGCGCTGCAGGGCGCCGGCCTCGTCGATGACATCGATGGCCTTGTCAGGTAGGTGACGGTCACTGATGTGGCGATCGGCCAGTTCGGCAGCCAGCTTGAGCGCCGGACGGGTGAAACGCACTCCATGATGGCTCTCGAAGCGATCCTTGAGCCCGAGGAGGATCTTGTAGGTGTCCTCCACCGAGGGTTCGGGGACGTCGATTTTCTGGAATCGCCGCGCCAGGGCACGGTCTTTTTCGAAAATACCGCGGTATTCCTGATAGGTGGTGGCGCCGATGCATTTGAGTTGACCGGAGGCCAGCATGGGTTTGATGAGGTTGGAGGCATCCATCACCCCCCCGGAGGCGGCACCGGCACCAATGATGGTATGGATCTCGTCGATGAAGAGGATGGCGCCCGGTTCCTTTTCCAATTGTTTCAACAGGGCCTTGAGGCGTTTTTCGAAATCACCGCGGTATTTGGTGCCGGCCAGCAGTGCTCCCATGTCCAGGGCGTAGATGGTGGCCTCTTCCAGGATTTCCGGCACTTGGCCGTCAACGATGCGTTTGGCGAGCCCCTCGGCGATGGCGGTCTTACCGACACCGGCCTCACCCACCAGGAGGGGGTTGTTCTTGCGCCGGCGGCAGAGGATCTGAATGGTGCGCTCCACTTCCGCCTCGCGTCCGATGAGGGGATCGATTCGTCCTTTCCGGGCCTGTTCGTTGAGGTTGGTGGCGAAGTTTTCCAACGGGGTGTTGCCGGCGTTCTCCTGCCCACCCTCCTCCTCCGACATGGAGCTGAGGCCGGGATTGTCTTCCTCGCCGTGGACCTTGGAGATACCGTGGGAGATGTAGTTCACCACATCCAGGCGGGTGATGTTCTGTTTGTTGAGCAGGTAGACCGCTTGTGATTCCTGCTCGCTGAAGATGGCCACCAGGACATTGACGCCGGTGACTTCCTTCTTGCCCGAGGATTGCACCTGGAACACCGCCCGTTGCAAGACCCGTTGGAAACCGAGGGTGGGCTGGGTGTCGCGGCTGTCGTCTTCCATCAGATGCGGCGTGGTTTCGTCGACGAAGCTCTCCAGCTCGGCCCGGAGACGCTCCAGGTCGGCGCCACAGGCCTTGAGGGCAGTGGCGGCATCGTGGTTTTCCGTGAGCGCCAACAGGAGGTGTTCCACGGTGACGAATTCGTGCCGCTTCTCCCGCGCCTCTTTGAATGCCTGGTTGAGCGTCTGTTCCAGTTCTTTGCTGATCATCGCTGTCGCCTGTGTCTGTTTGCCGGTCTCAGGCCTGCTCCATGGTGCACAACAAGGGATGCTGGTGGGCCCGTGAGTAGTCGTTGACCTGAGCGACCTTGGTCTCGGCGATCTCCCGGCTGTAGACGCCGCACACGCCCTTTCCCTGAGTATGCACTTGCAGCATCACCCGTGTGGCTCGTTCCCTGTCCATGCCGAAAAATCTCTCCAGTACCAACACCACGAAGTCCATGGGCGTGAAGTCGTCGTTCAACAGGACCACCTTGTACATGGGCGGCCGTCTCAGCCGAGGCTTGGCCTCTTGAACATCCAACCCTTGGTCTGAGTCGTTGTGATATTGATCGTCACTCATCGGGATTTATTTAACTTCTCGTCCGAGTGGGGAGTGGCACGGCTCTCCGTGTGGAGGCAGCCTCTTCGAGATGGGTATAGACCATAAAATAAAACGGCGGTTTCCCTGGTACAAGCACTTGAAATTTGAGTACCGCCCTGCCCTCGTCTACACCTGCAGGATATCGGGGGGAGCAATGGAGGAGGAGGCGATGGCAAAGGGCATCGTCAAATGGTTCGACGACACCAAGGGATATGGCTTCGTCACCCTGAGTGATTCAGGTGAGGAGGTGTTCGTCCATTTCTCCGCCATCCACATGGAGGGGCGCCGTTCCTTGAGTCCGGGACAGCGGGTCTCTTTCGAGGTGGTGCGAGGTCCGAAAGGGCTGCAGGCAAGCCGCGTGCGCCCACTCGAGGCTCGACCACGCCGGGGCAAACGGCGGGCCGAGCCGGTGGACTGAGACGAATCACATGTGGGCGATCACCGCCTCGCCGAATTCGGCACTCCCCAGGCGGCGGGCGCCTTCGCGCAAACGGGCCAGATCGTAGGTGACCGTACCGGCCTGGATCGCCCCGCTCATGCCCTGAATGATGTGATCGGCCGCTTCGGTCCATCCCAGGTGGCGCAGCATCATCTCCGCGGAGAGGATGAGTGAGCTGGGATTGGCCTTGTTCTGCCCGGCGATCTTGGGCGCGGTGCCGTGGGTGGCCTCGAACATGGCCACGGTGTCGGAGAGGTTGGCCCCGGGGGCGATGCCGATTCCACCTACCTGAGCCGCCAGGGCATCGGAGATGTAGTCGCCGTTGAGGTTGAGGGTGGCGATGACGTCGTAGTCCTCGGGATGTAACAGGATCTGTTGCAGGAAGGCATCGGCGATGACGTCCTTGATGACGATCTCCCGACCGTTCTTGGGGCTGGTGAGGTGGAGCCAGGGGCCGCCGTCGATGGACTGGGCACCGAATTCCTCGCGGGCCAGTTCATAGCCCCAATTACGGAAGGCCCCTTCGGTGTATTTCATGATGTTGCCTTTGTGAACCAGGGTCACCGAGGTGCGTTCGTTGTCGATGGCGTACTGGATGGCACGGCGCACCAAGCGCTTGGTGCCTTCCTCGGAGACCGGCTTGATGCCGATGCCGCTGGTGTCGGGAAAGCGGATCTTGTCCACCCCCATCTCGCTTTTCAGGAATTCGATGACCCGACGCACTTCGGGGGTGCCGGCGGCCCACTCGATACCGGCATAGATGTCCTCGGAGTTCTCGCGGAAGATCACCATGTCGGTCTTTTCCGGGTGCCGCAACGGACTGGGGGTGCCGGAGAAATAACGTACCGGTCGTTGGCAGACGTAGAGGTCCAGGGTCTGGCGCAGGGTGACGTTGAGGGAACGAATACCCTCTCCCACCGGGGTGGTGAGCGGCCCTTTGATGGAGACCACGTAATCACGCACCGCCTCGATGGTCTCCTCGGGGAGCCACTGGTTCTCACCATAGACCTTTACCGCTTTCTCCCCGGCATAGATCTCCATCCAGGCGATGGCTCGCGCGCCCCCGTAGGCCTTGTCCACTGCGGCATCCACCACCCGGCGCATTACCGGGGTGATGTCCACGCCGATGCCGTCCCCCTCGATGAAGGGAACGATGGGATGGTCGGGGACCTGGAGGCTGAGATCGTCGTTGACGCGGATCGGTTGGCCTTCGTTGGGGATGCGGATGTGGCGTTGGCTCATGGGGCTCCCTGAAATCAATGGGTTAATATTCGGTCTATTCTATCACAGCCCCTTTTTGCTCGTTCACCGGTACAATTTGCCCCATGAACAGGTCCATGAAAGTCATCGTCGGCCTCTCTGGTGGAGTGGATTCTTCGCTCGCCGCCTGGCTGTTGCAACGTCAGGGGCTAGCGGTGGAGGCGATGTTCATGAAAAACTGGGACGCCGACGATGCCGAGGGTTTCTGTCCCGCCCGCCAAGATTTGGAAGACGCGCAAGCGGTGTGCGAACACCTGGAGATCCCGCTGCATAAGCGTAACTTCGCCGAGCAGTATTGGCAGCGGGTGTTCGAGCACTTCCTGGCCGAGCACCGTGCAGGGCGTACCCCCAATCCCGATGTATTGTGCAACCGGGAGATCAAGTTCGGGGTGTTTTTGCAGCATGCCCTTGATCTCGGCGCCGAAAAGGTGGCCACCGGCCATTACGCCCGGGTGGACTACCATGAGGGACGCTATCGCCTGCTCAAGGGGCGTGATCCGGAAAAGGATCAGAGTTATTTCCTCCATACCCTCAATCAGGCGCAGCTGTCACGGGCGTTGTTTCCGCTGGGTGAGTGGCGCAAGAGCGAGGTACGACGTCATGCCCGCGAGGCCGGACTCCCCACCCACGCCAAGAAAGACAGCACAGGCATTTGTTTCGTCGGCGAGCAGCGCTTCGATCAGTTTCTCCGCCGTTTCATCCAGCCACGCCCCGGTGAGATCCAGACTCCCGAGGGCCGGGTGCTGGGCACCCATCAAGGCCTGATGTTCTACACCCTGGGACAACGCAAGGGGCTGGGACTGGGTGGGGATCGCAGCGGCAGTGGTGAACCGTGGTATGTGGTGGGCAAGCGTCATCGGGACAACGTGCTGGTGGTGGCCCAGGGACATGACCACCCGTTGCTCTACAGCCGGCGCCTGTGGGCGGTGCGGGCCCACTGGATCGCCGGACACGCTCCTGCCGAGCCGCTGCGCTGCCATGCCAAGAGTCGCTATCGACAGGTCGATCAGCCCTGCACCGTGATCGATCTCGGCGGAGGACGCCTCGAGGTCCGCTTCGACCAACCGCAACGCGCCCTCACCCCGGGGCAATCGGTGGTGTTTTATCGAGACGACGAATGTCTGGGG
>JALSHN010000074.1 GCA_026982215.1 Gammaproteobacteria bacterium | reverse complement strand
TTGCTCATCGGGCTGATCGTCCCGCGCATCCGTTGGCGGCGGCGTTCGGAGTGGTTGTGAGCCGCTGACTCAATCGCCCTTCGTCTCGTCTTTCAGGCCCCGGTGCTGCGACCGCCGGGGCCTTTTCGTATCCCCGCTGTCCAAGAAACGGTCCACCGCGGCGCACAACGCCGGCCAGGCGATTCCCAATGCCGCCTCCGGATCGTTGCACCCACTGGTCTCCACCGCCAGCAGCCACAACGGCTCAGGGAGTTCGCCCACGGCGGCGCCCAGGGCGAGGGCCTCGGCCACCCCGAGGGCATGGGAGGAGGTGAGGGCGAGGCCTTCTTGGGGGAGCTCGCCGGGTGTGAGGCGGTAGAGATGGCCCACGGGGGCGTGGCCGCGGGCGGCGTCGATGAGGCAGACGGCCCGCTCGCCTTGGAGGTGGTGCAGCAGGCCGGCGCCGGGGCGGTCCAGTAGCCGGGTGCGCAACTCGGGCCGGCGCGCCTGGAGGTGTTCCACCGCCAGCCAACCCAGGCGGTCAGCGCCGAAGGGAGAGCCGATGCCGATGATCAAGGGGGTGGGGTTCATCGTCGGATCCGCAGCTCCAGAAAATGGGTGGCGCAGGAGATGCAGGGATCGTAGTTGCGGATGATCTGCTCGGCATGGCGCCGGAGGGTGTCGGCGTCGTGGTGCAGGCCGAAGCGGGTGAGTTCCAGGCGCAGGTCTTCCTCGATGCGTTCCTGATTCTGGGCGGTGGGGGGGATGATGCGGGCGTGGGTCACCAGGCCGTGGGGGTCGCTGTCGTAGCGGTGCCATAGCAGGCCGCGGGGGGCCTCGCTGGCGCCGAAGCCGGTGCCGGCACAGGGGATGCCATCGATGTGGGCCGCTCTCGCCGGTCGTTCCAGATACTGCCGCAACAGGCGGGCGGCCTCTGCCAGGGCGTAGCGGATCTCGATGGCGCGGGCGGTGAGGCTGTGGAAGGGGTTGCCGCTGGGCAGGGTGAGGCCGATCTCATTGATGAGGGCCTGGATGGCCTCGGGGAGCCGCTGGTGGTGGAGATTGAGCCGGGCCAGGGGGCCCACCAGGTAGGGGCGGCCGTCGAGGTGGGCGTGGAAGGCGGTGGAGTGGGGTACCTGGAATTCGTGGACGTGGCTTTCGAAGTCTTCGATGCTGAAGCGGTTGCCGTCGCTGGTGAGGCAGGTGCTGCCGGTGATGGGATAGCCCTCGGGGTCGTCCAGGGCCAGGCAGGTGAAGGTTTGTTGCCGTTGGGGCAGGGGCAGGGTGGCGCTCCAGCGTACCAGTTCGTCGGCCTCGGGGAGGGCGGCCTCCAGCGCTCCGACCAGCTCGGCGACGGCGTCGGCCTCGGGCAGGCGGTGGAATCCGCCCACCTTGAGGCCCACCGGGTGGACCGAGCGGCCGCCGAACAGGCGGATGAGGCGGTTGCCCAGGGCTTGGAGGCGCAGGCCGCGTTGGATGATCTCGGGGTGGCTGTGGGCCAGGGCGGTGGCATCGGGGGCGCCGAGGAAGTCGGGGGCGGCCAGCAGGTGGATGTGCAGGGCGTGGCTCTGGATCCATTCGCCGCAGTACATGGCCCGGCGCAGGCCGGTGAGGCTGGGGGGGAGTTCGATGGCGAACAGGGCCTCGAAGGCCCGGGCGGCGCTCACTTGGTAGGCCACCGGGCAGATGCCGCAGATGCGGGCCACCATGTCCACCACGTCGTCGGGGGGGTGGCCTTCGATGAATTTCTCGAACAGCCGCGGCGGCTCGAAGATGCGCAGCCGCAGCTCGGTGATGGCATCGTCTTCGATGCGCAGTTCCAGCGCCCCCTCGCCTTCCACCCGGGCCAGGGTGGGGACGTCGATGTCGATGCGTCGCCGGGTCATGGGCAGGCGGGCCTCCCGCCCCAGCGCAGCCCGGCCTCGCGAAAGGCGGGGGCGGCGGAATTGATGAACAGGAAGCGGCGGGCGATGGCGGCGTCGATGAGGCCGAGGCCTTCGAAGCGCCGGCCCAGTGCCTCGGTGTTGGGGTGCTCGCTGGGGCCGAAGCAGCCGTAGCAGTCGCGGCCGAAGCGGGGACACAGGGCGCCGCAGCCGCCGCGGGTGACCGGACCGAGACAGGGGCGGCCCTGGGTCACCAGGGTGCAGACGGCACCGCGGCGTTTGCATTCCAGGCACAGGGGATCGTCGGGAAGCCGGGGGGTGAGGCCGCGTTCCAGTTCGGCGATGACCTGGAAGACCTGCTCGCCGTTCACCGGACAGCCCCAGATGGCCAGGTCCACCGTCACTTCTTCGCTCAAGGGGGTGGCGGTGGCCAGGGCGTCGAGGTATTCGCGGCGGGGGTAGATCTCATTGAGCCAGGCCTCGCCGTCGGCCAGGTTGCGCAGGGCCTGGAGGCCGCCGGCGGTGGCACAGGCGCCGAGGCTGATCAGGAAACGGCTGCGGGCGCGGATCCGCTGGAGGCGGTCCCCTTCCTCGCGGGTGCACACCGAGCCTTCGATGAAGGCGACGTCCACCTCCGCCTCCGGGTCCATCGGCCCCAGTTCGGCGAAGTGGACGAAGTCCACCCGTTCGCTCAAGGCCAGCAGGGCCTCGCCGGCATTGAGGAAGGCCAGTTGGCAGCCGTCGCAGGAGGCGAATTTGTGTACGGCGACCCGCAACTTGCGTGGCTCCATGTCTCAAAACCCCCGGCGACCCAGGCGGTCGCGAATGTCGTGGTAGCAGAACACCGGGCCGTGGCGGCAGACGAACTCGGCGCCGTATTGGCAATGGCCACAGTGGCCCAGGGCGCATTGCATGTTGCGCTCCATGGAGAGCCATATGGCGTCTGTGGCGACGCCGCGCTCGATCAGGGCCGCCACCCCGGCCCACATCATCGGCTCGGGGCCGCACATCATCACCGTGCAGTTGTGGGGATCGAACTTGGCCTGGTCGATGAGGTCCAGCACCCGGCCGGTGTACCAGGGCCATTCGCCTGCCGGGGCCTGGTCGGCGGCCAGCAGGACTTGGGTCTCGGGTTGGGCGGCCCAGGCCTGGTAGCTGCCCCGCCAGATGAGGTCGTCGGCGTGCTTCACCCCTTGGAGGATCACCAGCCGGCCGTAGTGATGTCGCCGGCGCAGGATGTAGCGGATGGCGCCCACCACCGGGGCGCAGCCCAGGCCTCCGGTGAGGACGACGATGTCCTGCCCTTGGCATTCGGACAGCGGCCAGCCTCGGCCGTAGGGACCGCGCAGGCCGATCTGGTCGCCGGCACGCAGGGCGGACAGTCCTTGGGTGACGCGTCCCACGGCGCGGATGGTGTGGTCCAGAAGGTGGGGGTCTTGGGGGTCGGAGACGATGGAGATGGGGACTTCGCCAGCACCGGGGAGGTAGACCATGTTGAACTGGCCGGGGTGAAAGAGGTAGCTCTCGCGTTCGGCCGGGTCTTTGAGTTCCAGACGCAGGGTGAAGATGGTGGGCGATTCCTGACGTCGTTCCACCACCCGGGCCGCATGGGGGAGGTAGGGGTCACGCATCACAGGCCTCGCTGTCGTCGGGTGGGGCGGCCAGCAGGGCGGCGGTCTCGTGGGTGAGGTCGATGCCCACCGGGCACCAGGTGATGCAGCGGCCGCATCCCACGCAGCCGGAGCGGCCGTATTGGGCGTGCCATTCTCCCAGTTTGTGGCTGAGCCACTGGCGGTAGCGCAGGGCGGTGTCTTCGCGGATGACGATGCCGTGGATGTAGCTGTGGCCGGAGGTGAAGCAGGAATCCCATTGGCGGTAGTGGCTGCTGCGGTCTTCCGTGGGATGGGGGCGTTCCTGGTGACAGTGGCAGAAGCAGGTGGGGCAGACGCTGGTGCAGTTGCCGCAGGCCAGACAGCGCCGGCCTATTTCTTCCCAGTGGGCGGCGTCGCGCCGGGCGCGCAGTGCGGTCATCAGGTCGCGGCCGGGGAGACGGCGTTCCTGGGCCTCGCCGGCATGGCGGATTTCGCGTTCGGCCCGGGCCTGTTGTCCCGGTTGTGGCGGGATCAGGGGCAGGGCGGCGGCGAGGGCGTGTCCGGCCTCGCTGCCTGCCTCCACCAGATAGCCCTCGTCCAGTTCGGACAGGGCGAGGTCGAAGCCGTGGTGGGCGCGGGGGCCGTCACCGGTGCTGGCGCAGAAGCAGGTGGGAGCGGCACGGTGGCAGTGGACGGCGATCAGCAACAGGCCTTCCCGGCGACGGCGGTAGCGCTCGTCGGGGTGGGGGCCGCCGAGGAAGTGTCGGTCTTGCAGCGCCAGAGCGGCCAGGTCGCAGGCCCTCACCCCGAGCACGGCCTGTTTTTTTGTCTCGGGGAAGTGGGAGTGGAATTCCAGGCCGTGGCCATGGCGACGTTCCACCGTCCACAGGGGTTCTTCGGGGGCGAAGGTCAGGGGTTTGAGCCCTTGGGGACCCAGGGTCCAGCTGAAACAGCGGGGACTGTCTCGTTTTTGCAGGCGGTAGTGGCCGGGGGCCTGCTGTTCCACCCAGCCTGCGGGGAGGCGGTCGAAGCCGTCCACGGGGGCGTAGCGGATGGTGCCGTCTTGCACCACCGGGCCCAAGACGTGATAGCCGGCTCCACGCAATCGCTGGATCAGGGTGTCGGCGTGGCGCCGTTGGAGCAGACCGAGGTAGGTTCCCATGCTGCCTCCTGGCGGGTCATTTCCTACTCTAGTCCAGGGGGGGACGGGCGGCCAGGGGTGGTGTTCTCCACCGGCAGGCCGTTATCTTGCCAGGGTACATCGGAGAGGAGAGGTGCGATGGCTGGTTATCCCGAGGTGTCCCAGCTTCACGAGCTGCGGCGGCAATTGGCTCAGGAACGTTCGTTGCCGGGTAAGCGCCCGGAGGAGGATCGCATCGTCTATTGGCATGTGTTCCGCCGCGCGGAGGATGCCTTGGCGTTTGCCGGCAACATCCTGCTTGAGGACGACGAGGCCCTGGTGGGGGGATATACCCGTGACAGCATCGGTCCGGTGTGGTGGGTGGGGGTGCAGGTGGCTGATCTGGCCGCGTGGGGCAATCGGGGGGCGGTGCACAAGATCGGTGGTCGGGAGAGCTGATCAGC
>JALSHN010000073.1 GCA_026982215.1 Gammaproteobacteria bacterium | reverse complement strand
CGGTGATTGAAGGATGCGGTAGCGGGCCGTATCGGAACGTAGGCGTTCCAAGGCTCGGCGCAGCGCGGTTTGGTAACGGGCCTGTACCGCTTCGGCTTCGGCCAGGGCGGCATCCACTTCGGCGCGGTAGGGGTTGCGCACTTGCCAGGGCAGGGAGAGATTGAGCCCCAGCAAGGCGGCCTCGCCCTCCCGTCCGGCGATGACACCAACGGTGGGGTTGGCGCGGGTCTCCCGCCGGCGCAGTTCGGCCTCGGCACGCGCGGCGCGATGGGCGGCGGTGAGTGCCTGCAGTTCGGGCAGTCGTTGCCCCAGCCCGGCCTCGTCCAACTCTTCCGGCTCGGGCGGGGCCTCGGGCAGGGCCAGCGGCAGACGGGCCAGTTCGCCAGCGGGGAACCACAGCGCCAGGGCCTGTTCCACCTGGGCCAGCTCGGCCTCCACTTGGGCCAGGCGCATGCGGGCCTCGTTTTCCGCCAGCCGGGCAGTGGCCAGGGCGGTGGGGTCCAGGTCACCACTGTCCAGACGCCGTTGACTGATGTCCACGAAACGCTGCATCAGCCGCACCCGTTCCCGGGCGATGGCCAGGTGGTCGCGGGCGGTCTGGTGGCGGGCGATGAGGTGCATGAGCTCGTGGGCCAGGTCCAGCCGGGTGCGGGCGACCTCGGCGCGGGCGGCCTCCAACTGGGCGTCGGCGCCTTGTGCGGCGGCACCACGGCGGTCGCTGCGGTCGAGGGTCTGGCTGATGCCGGCGCTGAGGGTGAGCACCTCGCCCTGTTCCACGTCCAGCGCCACTTCGGGATTGTAGAGGGGCAGGCCGGCGGCACGGCGGCGGGCCTCGGCGGCTTGTGCGGCGGCCTGAGACTCCTGGAAGGTGGGGTGGCGTTCCAGGGCCTGGCGCAGCCAGTCCGGGGCGGGTTGTTGCTGGGCCTGAGCCAGGGTGGCACAGGCGAGGGTGGCGGCACAGACGGCCGCGCGCAGCCACGGTGTGGTGATCATGATGTCGGTTTCCCTCGTACGGTGATTGGACGAACGGTTCGGACCTGGAGGCCCGAGGGGTCACGCGAGGGTCAGGAACGCGGGGGTTGCGGTTCGGGAGGGAGAGAAAGAGATGTCAGGTGTTCCGGCCTGGGGGTGAGCAGGGCGACGATGGGGCTCCACAGGAGGGTGGTGCTGTGGGCAGGCAGCCCGATCCAGTGGGCCATGCCGTGTTCGCAATGGTCGGCGGGATTGAAACAGTCACCGCCGGAGACATCGACCTGCTCGCTGTAGCCAGGGGCGGCGTGGAGGATGTCGAAATCGGCCGCCCACGCGCTCAGCCCCCCCAGCCAGGAGAGGACCAGGCCGCAGATGAGCAGGCGACGCAGGCAGGTGTTCATGGGGCGTTAGCCTACCCGTTTCTCGGTGGGAGGTCCATGCCGGAGACTCGGGGGGAAGCGGTCGAGCAGCCTTTGGCGTTCTTCTGTGTGAGGGTGGAGTCGGCGCAGTCCCCCGGCAATGTGCTGGCCACCTCGAACGGTATCGTTGGTGATGATGCTGGTTCTAGGGCGCTGTGGCCGGCTGTTTCGAACAGATGAGAACGGGCGCTTTCCTGGTGTCGGCCAAATGTTCAAGACCTGTTTTTTGTAGGTTAAATGCCGGTTGCCGCCCGGTCGATGTGAGCGGTATGAGTAAGCCGATCTCGTTTTTCTTGGTGCTGGCGACCGTCTTGGTGTCAGCGCTGTCGTGGGCCGTGGAGCCTCCGTTGTTGAGCTTTGCCGTGGTGCCGCAGCTTTCCACGCGTCAGATCCATCGGGTGTGGCAACCGCTGTTGGCAGAGGTGGGGCGTGAGGCGGGGGTACGTTTTCGCTTGCGGGTGCCGAAGGATATTCCTGCATTTGCCCGGGGGTTGTACCGGCAGGAGTTCGACCTGGCCTATGCCAATCCGGCCCAGTATGCCGAGGTGTCGGCGCATTATTTGCCTCTGGTTCGGGATCATGGCCGGCAGTTGCAGGGTGTTTTGGTGGCCCGTGCCGGGGCGGTGAAGGATGTGGTGAGTCTCAGCGGGAAGCGCGTCGCTTTTCCCGATCATGCTTATGCCGCCAGCGTGTTGTTGCAGCGGGAGTTGCGGCGGCTGGGGCTGAGTTTCGTGCCGGTTTACGTGCCCAATCACGCCTCGGTCTATCTCGGGGTGGCGGTGGGGCTGTACGCAGCAGGGGGTGGGGTGGCGGCGACATTGTCACGGCAGGCGGAGGGCGTACGGCGGGCGTTGCAGGTGGTGTATCGCACCACGCCGTCGCCACCTCATCCGCTGATCGTGCATCGGCGGGTGGCGCCTGAGGTGAGGGAGCGTATTCGCCGGGCGTTTCTGTCCGTGTTCGATCGCCGCCCGGATCTATTCGCTGAGGTGCCAATGGAACAGTTGGGTGTGGCCGGTCCCGAGGAATATCGGCAGCTGACAGGGGCGTCGCCATGAGTCTGCGTGTGCGTCTGCTGGGGTCGCTGGTGTTGATCCTGGCGGGGTTGGGGGTGGGGATCCACGGCTATTGGCTGCCCCATCGGATGGAATATGAGGCCGCCAATCTGGAGCGGGTGGACCGTCAGGTGTTGCGGGTGTTGGCCGATGCGCTGTTGGAACCCCTGCTCTCGGGGGATCTGGCCGCGGTGCATGAGTTGTTGGCGGAACAACGGCGGGCCAATCCCCATTGGCGGGTCCTGACCTTGTGGGATGAGGCAGGCCAGCGGCTCTTTCCGCTGGAAGAAGCGAGGGTGACACCAGTGCCGCAGTGGCGTTGGTTCACGCAGCCGGTGGCCGATGAGGCGCGTCTCGTGGGGCGCTTGCAAGCGGGGGTGGATTATCGCCATTCGCTGGCGACGAGCCGCCGTTCTCTGGAAGAGGCCCTGGGGTTGCTGGCCGTCATCCTCGTGGTGGGATTTCTGGTCCTGGCCGCCTTGCAGGAACGTTGGGTGCGCCGCCCCATCGTTTCGTTGACCGAGGGCGTGCGCCGTTTCGCCGAGCACGGTGAACAAGTGGAGCTCTCCGAGGGCGCGGTACGGGAGATCCGCGAATTGCTGGCCAGTTTCGAAAAGATGCGCCAGGCCATCGTTCAGCGCGAGAGGCGTCTGGAATACCACCGCCAGCGGTTGCAGGCGGTGTTGGACAGCGTCCAGGATGCCATTTTCGTGGTATCGCCGGACCGCACCATCATCGATGCCAATCCGGCTGCTGCACGCATCTTCGGTTATGAGCTTTCGGAGATCGAGGGGAAGAGTGTTTTGGAGTTGTTGCCCGGTCTGGTGCTGGGGTTGCCCGATAGTTACCTGGCCGATGATTCACATGCCGGCGCGCCGATCCAGCTCAACGGACAGGGAGGCGATGAGCGTACGTTTCCGGTGGAGGTGTCGGTGAGTACGGTGCAGGGTGGTGAGGAGACGCTCTATTCGGTGCTGGTGCGTGATATCACGCCTCAGTTGGAGCGTGAGCAGGAGATCCGCCGGCGCTTGGCGGAGATCCAGGTGACCATCTCCCTGGTCCCGGGGGTGGTGGTGCGGGTGGATCGCAGTGGGTCGCTGGAGTGGTGGAACGACCGTCTGGCTCAGTTGAGCGGCCTGGCATCACACCTGTTGGTACAGCGGGATTTCGTCACCCTCATCGACGAGGCAGACCGTCCCAAGGCGGAACGGGCGATGATCGAGGCCCGTAAGCAAGGCGAGGCGGAGTTTCAGGGGCGTATTCTCCATTATGGCCGCAGCCGGGGGCCGATGCATCTGTTCCGTATCCGTCGTCTGGATCAGGAAAGCGGTTCTCTGGTGATGGTGGGGGTGGATATCGAGGAACAATTGGCCACTCAGCGGGTATTGCGCGAGGCCAAGGATCAGGCCGAGGCCCTGGCCCGTTCCCGCTTCTATTTCCTCGCCAACATGAGCCACGAGATCCGTACCCCCTTGAACGGCATGCTGGGGATGCTGGAGTTGCTCAAGGAGCATGTGCACGAGGGTGAGGCGGCCGATTTCCTCGAGACGGCGGAGCGCTCCGGGGAGCATTTGTTGGGATTGCTCAACGATATTCTCGATCTCTCCAAGCTGGAGGCAGGCCAGTTGCAGCTGGAGGAGACCGAATTCCGCCTCACCGAGCGCATCGAGGACTTGATGGAGTTGTTCTATCCCCGGGCGCAGAGCAAGGGCATCGAACTCAGCTGGAGCCTGGAGGAGGGGGTGCCCGAATGGGTTCGCGGCGACCCCACCCGCATCATGCAGATCCTCTCCAATCTGGTGAGCAATGCGGTGAAGTTCACCGAGCAGGGGCATGTGGTGCTTAGGGTGGCCGCGGCGCCGGGAGAGCGGGTGGTGTTCGAGGTTGAGGACACCGGTATCGGCATCCCCGAGGAGATGGCCAAGCGTGTCTTCGAGCCCTTCCGCCAAGCGGCGCCGGATACTACCCGCCGTTTCGGCGGTACCGGACTGGGGCTGTCGCTGGTGCGGCAATTGGTGCGACGCATGGGGGGCGAGGTGACTTTGGTCTCCCAGCCCGGCCGTGGCAGTCGTTTCACCGTGCGCCTGCCTCTGCCGCGGGTGCAGCACGTACACGCCGTGCGCGGGCGGCCGCTGACGGGGATGCGCATTCTGGTGGTGGACGATCTGTTGGCCAATCGCAGCCTGATCGAGCATGTGATTCGTGCGGCCGGCGGCTATGTCCATACCGCCGAGGGCGCCACCGAGGCCCTGGAACGGGTGCATTTCACCCTGGCCGATGGCAAGGGATACGATGTGTTGCTGGTGGATGCCGACATGCCGGGGATGGATGGTCCCAGTCTGTTGCGGCGTTTGCAGCAAGTCCCCGAGCTGGCCTCGGCGCGGCGGGTATTGATGATTCCGCGCAAGGGCGATGCGCGCTGTAAGGGAGAGGTGACCGTGGATGCCTGTCTGCGCAAGCCCTTGCGACGCAATGAGCTGTTACGGGCCTTGCTGCCGGTGGAGGCGGTATCGAAGGAGGTGGGACGGGTCAGAGAGGTGCGATTGGAAGAGCAATTCCAGGGACGGGTGCTGTTGGTGGAAGACAATCCGGTCAATCAGAAGGTGGCGGTGGCCTTTCTCCAACGTTTGGGGCTGGAAGTGGATTGC
>JALSHN010000072.1 GCA_026982215.1 Gammaproteobacteria bacterium | reverse complement strand
GTCGCTGCAGCAAGGGGGGAATGTCACGGCCCATGGCGACGGCGGTGGTCCTCCAGGAAACGGGTGATGCGCTGGTAGAGTTCGGGGTCGAAGGCCCCTTGGCGGCCGATCTTTTCCATCGCCGGGCGGATGGCGGTGCGTAATGCCCGCGGGGTGTCGGGGTCTGGGGGGAGGAAGGTCAGGCCTTGTTTTTCCAGGGCGGCGCGGGCGGCGGTCTCGTTATGCCAAGCCTCTTCGCTGAAGGTGGTCGAGAGGCGGCGGATCACTTCGGCGAGGACCTCGCGGTCGGCGGGCTTGAGGCGTTTGAGGGCCTTTTCGGAGAACAGGATGCCGGTGAAGATGTAGCTCAGGGGCAGGTCGGTGATGTAGCGCACCCGGGTGTGCCATTGCAGTGCCACGGCACCGGCCAGGGGGGCGGCCACGGTGTCCACCAGCCCGGTCTGCAGGCCGGTGAGGACGTCGGTGATGGGCAGGGCCACCGGGGAGACGCCCAGGGCGAGGAAGGTGTGTTCGGCGATGCGGTCGCCGCTGGGGATCCAGGCCTTGCGGCCGGTGAGGTCGGCGGGCTTGCGGATGGGGTGGTGCGACATCAGGTAGGCGAAGCCGGCGTCACTGAAGGCGAAGGCGATCAGGCCGGCTTGACGCAGCCGCGTTTGCAGTTCTTCGTCGAAGCGGGCGCGGACGGCGGCCACTTCTTCGCGGTCACGGAACAGCAGGGGGATGCTGTAGAGGTTGGTGTCGGGGACCGCCAGGGCCATGCCGCCGTTGGTGAAGGCGCCGCCGTGGAGCTGGCCGATGCGCATCTTGCGCAGCACGGTGCGGTCGTCGCCCATCACTCCACCGGGGAAGAAACGGAGTTTCACCCGCCCTTGTGTCTGGCTGCGGATCTCTTTGGCGGCGGCCTTCATGGCCTTCATCCATGGGCTGCCGTTGGGGGCGACGGTGGCGATCTTGAGGGTGACGGCACCGGCGGCGAGGGGCAGGAGGAGCAGGGTGAGCAGGAGGAGGCGGGTGATGCGCTGCATGATCATTCCTCGAAGTATTCGGCGCTCTCGGCCAGCAGGCGGCGGGCCTCGCGTTGCGCCAGGGTGTTGATGAGCGTCAGCCCGGGGGCGCGGGGGTCGGCGGTGATGACTTCGTTGAGCAGTCGGTCGTGCAGGGCCTGGTCGAAGGTCAGGCGGGCGTAGAGACGGGCGTATTCCACTTTGGCCATCAGGTTGCGTCCGCCGGAGCGCTGGAGGGCGGCCTCGAAATGGGCCCGGGCCTGTTCCGGGTCCCCCCCCAGGGCGGGGGGGCGCTGGGCGCGGATCACGCCGAGGTAGAGCTCGGGCATGCCTTGTTCGTAGTCGGGGTCGAGGGCGAGGATCCGTTCCAGCGTGGCTTCGACCTTGGGGAGGTCGGCCAGCACGCTCCAGTCGTCGCTGTGGTTCTGGATGAAGCCGGCCCAGGCGGTGGCGTAGAGATAAAGGGGTTCCAGCAGGCGGCGGTCGGCCTGTTGCAGCCGCTCTCGCCATTCGTCGAAGGTGAGGGCGGGGGCCTGGCACAGGGCCTTGCGCCGCAGGCACAGGGCGCGACCGGCGTAGTTGAAGGCGCGGGCGGAGAGGCGGGCGGCCCTGGCCTGGGCATCGGGGTCGTCGGGGGCGGCCTCGAGGGTGGCCAGGGTGGCGTAGGCGCCGTAGAGGCGGGCACCGGCGAGCAGGGCGTTCACGTCGTCGGGGTTGCTGGCCAGTCCGCCATCGATGAGGAGCAGGTAGGCGGGGATGCCTTCGGCCACCAGACGGGGGTCGTCGTTGTCGAGGATGCCGTGCTCCAGTCGTTGCGACAGCGGTTTGCTCACCAGGTTGGCGCAACCGCCGAGCAGGGCGAGGACGAGGAGTGTGAGGAGTGCGCGCATGGGTGATTTCATTGGGTGCGAAGGTCCCCGGAGAGGGGGGACTAAAGCAATCGACGCGCCATCATAACGCACCGCTTGTGGCCCTCAAAGACGCCGCCGGGCGATGAGGGCGGCCAGTTCCCGTTCGGCCGTTCCCTCCGGGGCTTGCCCGCCGGGTTCGTGGTAGTGGAGGGGTTCCAGCTCGGCAAAGGCGCGCAGCAGCTCGCCCCGGGTGAGGCGCATGGCGGGGTTGCGTGGCCCACGGCGCCAGTCGGGGGCGGCTTGGCTGAAGGTCTGGTAGAACAGCAGTCCCCCGGGGGCCAGGGCCGCGGCGATGGCGGGTAACAGCGGGCGGTGGAGGAAGTGGGCCACGACGATGACATGGTAGCGGCCGACGCCCGGGGCCTCTCGGGTGAGATCCACTTGCCGGGCGGTGATGGCCAGGGCGTGCGCTTCGGCCCAGGCGGCGAGGCGTCGTATGGCGACGCGGGAGCCGTCCCAGGCATCGACGCGGAGGCCGTGGCGGGCCAGGAGCAGGGCATTGCCGCCCAGGCCGCAGGCCAGGTCCAGGGCGCGGCCACTCGCGGGCAGCCAGTGGGCGTGCCGTTCCAGCAGGGCGCAAGGGGGCGGGGGGGCGGTGGCTCGGCTGTAGAGGCGGTCCCATTTGTCCATCGTGTCGTGGTCCTCGTCGTGTCAACGGCGCCAGAAGGCCGGGGTGAGCAGTACCAGTACGGTGAAGATTTCCAGGCGGCCCAGCAGCATGGCGACGCACAGTACCAGTTTGGCCACTGGGGAGATGTCGGCGTAGTGGGGGCCCACTTCGCCCAGCCCGGGACCGAGATTGTTGAGACAGGCGGCTACGGCGGAGAAGGCGGTCACCAGGTCCAGGCCGGTGGCGGAGAGGATCAGCAGCATGATGCTGAATACCGCCACGTAGAGGGAGAAGAAACCCCACACCGCTTCCACCACCCGTTCGTTGAGGGTGGTCTTGCCCACTTTGATGGGCAGTTGGGCGCTGGGGTGGATCAGTCGCAGGATCTCGCGGTAGCCCTGGCGGAACAGCAGCATCACGCGGATGACTTTCAGTCCGCCGCCGGTGGAGCCGGCGCAGCCGCCGACGAAGCTGGCGAATAGCAGCAGCAGCGGCAGGAAGCCGGGCCAGTCTTGATATTGGGCGGTGGTGAAACCGGTGGTGGTGCCGATGGAGACGGCTTGGAAGATGCCGTGGTGGAGGGCGGAACCAGGGTCGTCGAAGGTGCCGGTGAGGAGTAGGTAACCGGTGGTGATCAGGGCGACGAGGCCGAGCCAGCCGAGATAGAAGCGGAATTCGGAGTCTTCCCGGTAGGGGCGCAGTGACATGGAGCGCCAGGCGATGAAATGCAGGGCGAAGTTGGCGCCGGCCAGGAGCATGAAGATCACGGCCACCATTTCGATGGCGGCGCTCTGGAAGTGGCCCATGCTGGCGTCATAGGTGGAGAAGCCGCCGATGGCCACGGTGGAGAAACTGTGGGCCACGGCGTCGAACGGGCTCATGCCGGCGGCCCAGTAGGCCAGGGCGCAGGCGATGGTGAGGCCGAGGTAGATGTACCACAGGGCCTTGGCGGTCTCGGCGATCCGCGGGGTGAGTTTGTTGTCCTTCATGGGGCCGGGTGTTTCGGCACGGTAGAGCTGCATGCCGCCGATGCCCAGCATGGGGAGGATGGCCACCGCCAGTACGATGATGCCCATGCCGCCCAGCCATTGCAGTTCCTGGCGGTAGAAGAGGATGGAGCGGGGCAGTTCGTCGAGGCCGACGATCACGGTGGCGCCGGTGGTGGTGAGTCCGGAGAGGGATTCGAACAGGGCGTCGATGAAGCCCAGCCCGGGGTGTTCGGCGAGCAGGAAGGGCAGGGTGCCGGAGAGTCCCAGACTGCCCCAGAACAGGGCGACGATGATGAAGCCGTCGCGCAGGCGCATTTCGTGGCGTTGGCCTCGGTTGGGGAGCCACAGCAGCAGACCGGTGCCGAGGGTGAGGCCGAAGGCGATGAGGAAGGCCTCGAGGGCGCCGTCGTCGTACCACCAGGCCACCGCCACCGGCGGCAGCAGGGTGGTGCAGCTGAAGACCATCAGCAACAGACCGAGGATGCGGAGGATGGCGGCGGTCTGCATGGTTCAGAGGAAACCGATGCCCACTTGGAACAGGCGCTCCACGTCTTTGATGCGCCGTTTGTCCACCACGAAGAGGATGACGTGGTCTTCGGGTTGGATGACGACGTCGCGGTGGGGCAGGAGGACTTCGTTGTCGCGGACGATGGCGCCGATGGTGGTGCCGGGGGGGAGTCTGATCTCGCCCACTTTGCGTCCCACGACTTTGGAGGATTGCGGGTCACCGTGGGCGATGGCCTCGATGGCTTCGGCGGCGCCGCGGCGCAGGCTGTGGACCACGGCGACATCCCCGCGGCGGACGTGGGCCAGCAGGCTGCCGATGGTGACCTGTTGGGGGGAGATGGCGATGTCGATGATGCCGCTCTGGACCAGGTCCACGTACTCGGAGCGGTTGATGAGGGCCATCACCTTGCGCGCCCCCAGTCGCTTGGCCAGCATGGCGGAGAGGATGTTGGCCTCGTCGTCGTTGGTGACGGCGACGAAGACGTCGGTGTTTTCGATGTTCTCTTCCAGCAGCAGGTTCTTGTCGGCGCAGTCGCCTTCGAGGACGATGGTGCGTTCCAGTTGCCGGGCGATGGCCTGGGCGTTCTTGCGGTTGTGGTCGATGATCTTGACCTGATGTTTCTGCTCCAGGGCCCGGGCCAGTCGTACGCCGATGTTGCCGCCGCCGGCGATGATGATGCGTTTCACTGGCTTGGCGTGTTGTCCCAGTTCGGCCATCACCGCGCGGATGTTTTTGCGCGCGGCGACGAAGAAGATTTCGTCGCCTTCTTCGATGATGGTGTCGCCGGTGGGGATGATGGGGGTGCCGCGGCGGTAGATGGCGGCCACCCGGGCCTGGATGCCGGGCATGTGGGCCGCCAGTTCGCGGATGCGGTGGTTCACCAGCGGCCCGCCGTGTTCAGCGCGTACCGCCACCAGCCTGACCAGGCCCCCGGCGAAATCCAGCACTTGCAGCGATCCGGGGTATTCGATGAGGCGTTGGATGTAGTCGGTGACGATCTGCTCGGGGCTGATGAGTACGTCGATGGGCAGGGCCTCCTGGGTGAACAGCTGGGGGTGGTCCAGGTAGGCCTGGGCACGGACCCGGG
>JALSHN010000071.1 GCA_026982215.1 Gammaproteobacteria bacterium | reverse complement strand
GGTCTCTTGTGGGGGCAAACACAGCTTTTTCAATCTCTGTCAGGCCCTGTTGTCCCCCGGAGACGAGGTGGTGATCCCGGCGCCTTATTGGGTCTCTTATCCGCCGATGGTGGAGCTGGCCGGGGCACGGCCGGTGATCGTGGCCGCGACTCAGGAGCAGGGTTTCAAACTCACTCCGGAGCAATTGGAGGCGGCCATCACCCCGGCCACCCGCCTGGTGGTGATCAACAGCCCATCCAACCCCACCGGGGCGGTGTATTCCGAGGCGGAATTGGCGGCGCTGGGAGAGGTGTTGTTACGCCATCCCCAGGTGGTGGTGGCCTCGGATGATATCTACGAGCACATCCTCTGGGGGCAGCCGCGGTTTAGCAACATCGTCAACGCCTGCCCGGAACTGAAGCCGCGTACGGTGGTGTTGAACGGGGTCTCCAAGGCCTATTCCATGACCGGTTGGCGCATCGGTTACGCCGCCGGCCCCAAGGCGCTCATCGGAGCGATGAAGCGTATCCAGTCGCAGAGCACTTCCAACCCGGCGTCCATCTCCCAGGCCGCCGCCACCGCCGCCTTGAACGGCGAACAGGGTTTCATCCAGGCGATGTGCGCGGTGTTCAAGCGCCGCCACGATGCGGTGCTCGAGGCCTTGAATGCCTTGCCCGGGGTGAGCTGTCGCCCCGCCGAGGGGGCGTTCTATCTGTTCCCCGATTGCTCCGGGGCCATTGCCAACCTGGGGCTCGAGGACGATGTGGCGCTGAGCGAGTATCTGCTGGAGCAGGCCGAGGTGGCCTTGGTGCCGGGTAGTGCCTTCGGAGCTCCGGGCCATCTGCGTTTGTCCTTCGCCACGTCCCAGGCGCAACTGGACGAGGCCCTGGCGCGAATGGCGCGGGTGTTGTCGGCGCTTTGACCATTCCCCTCTGCCCGATAGTCTTTGTCGCCGCTCCGTGCTGAGCGGATCGCGCCCCTGGGTGATGTTTCTCTGTGGCTGTCCCAGCTGGCTTTTCTATGCTTTTAGCCGGTGTGCGTTGTGGTCAGGGGTATGAGGGATGCAGGTATCGGGATTGCTCATCGATCTGGATGGGGTGGTGTATGTGGGCGACGAGGCCCTGCCGGGGGCGGTGGCGGCGGTGCAATGGCTGCAACGGCAGGGGGTTCCCCATCTGTTCCTCACCAATACCACGTCGCGTCCCCGGGAGGCCTTGGTGGCGAAACTGGCCCGTATGGGGATCCAGGTTGAAAAAGAGCGAATTTTGACCCCCCCGGTGGTGGCGCGGCGCTGGATCCAGGCCCAGGAGATGGAGCCGGTGGCTTTGTTCGTCCCCGAGGCGACGGCGGTGGAGTTTGCCGGGCTGACGTCGGGAGAGGCTGGCGCGGTGCGCGCAGTGGTGGTGGGGGATCTGGGGGAGGGCTGGGACTTCCAGACCTTGAACCGGGCCTTCCGCTTGTTGATGGAGGGGGAGGGCTGTGCCTTGCTGGCCCTGGGGATGACCCGCTATTGGCGGGCACCGGACGGTCTGCGGCTGGACACGGGGCCTTTCGTGCAGGCCCTGGCCTATGCCAGCGACAAGACGCCGGTGGTGATGGGTAAGCCGGCGCGGGAGTTCTTTCTCGCGGCGTGCGAGGTGTTGGGGTTGGCGCCGGCCCGGGTGGCGATGCTGGGGGACGACGTGGTGACCGACGTGGGTGGGGCCCAGGCGGCGGGCTTGGCTGGGGTGTTGGTGCAGACGGGCAAGTACCGCCCCGAGGATCTCCAGGGGGCGGTGCGTCCCGATGCCTGCCTGCCCAGTCTGGGGCAGTTGCCCGAGCTGTGGCCGGGGCTGGCGTCTTGCGACTGAGTTAGAGGGCCTGGATGCGGGCGCGCTCGGCCTTGAGGGTGTCCAACCGCCGGCGCAGTTCTTCCAGTTTGTCGCGCTCCTTGGCCACCACCGCCGCCGGGGCCTTGGCGTTGAAGCGGGGGTTGGCCAGCTTGGCCTCGGTCTGGGCCAGGCTCTTTTGCAGTTTGCCGATCTCCCGTTCCAGTCGGGCCAGCTCGGCCGCTTTGTCGATCAGTCCGGCCAGGGGGATGAGGAGTTTGGTCGCCCCGGCCAGTTCGGTGGCCGACTCCGGGGGGAGATCGTCGTCGGCCAGGGCGGTGATGGATTCCAGCCGCGCCAGTTGGCTGATGAAGGTGCCGTTGGCCGCCAGCCACTCGCGTTCCCTGGGGCTGCCGCCCTGGATCAACAGCGGCAGGGGGCGGCTGGGGGCGATGTTCATGGTGGAGCGGATGCGGCGCACCCCGGAGATGACCGCTTGCACCCATTCCATTTCGGCCACGGCTTCGGGATCACGCCGGCCTTCGTCGGCCTGGGGGTAGGGGGCGAGCATGATGCTTTCCGGGGTGTCGCCGAGGTGGGGGCGCAGGCGCTGCCAGATCTCTTCGGTGATGAAGGGCATGATGGGGTGGAGCAGGCGCAGGGCGGCGTCCAGCACCTCCACCAGGGTGGCGCGGGTGGCCCGGCGGCTGGCCTCGTCGGCCTCGTCGCTCAAGGCTGGTTTGGCCAGTTCCAGGTACCAGTCGCAGTAGTCGTGCCAGATGAAGTCGTAGAGGGCCTGGGCGGCGTGGTCGAAGCGGTAGCCATCGAGGGCGGCGCGCACTGCCGCCACGGTCTGGTCCAGACGGGTGCGGATCCAGCGGTCGGCCAGGGTGGGGCGGCGTTCACCACCCAGGGCCTGCCCTTCCACGTTCATGAGCACGAAACGGGCGGCGTTCCAGATCTTGTTGCAGAAGTTGCGGTAGCCCTGGATGCGGCCGAGGTCGAAGTTGATGTCGCGGCCGGTGGAGGCCAGGGCGGCGAAGGTGAAGCGCAGGGCGTCGGTGCCGAAGGCGGGGATGCCGTCGGGGAATTCCTTGCGGGTCTGGCGGGCGATCTTTTCCGCCATTTGCGGCTGCATCAGCCCGGTGGTGCGTTTTTGCACCAGGGTTTCCAGGTCGATGCCGTCGATGAGGTCGATGGGGTCGAGGACGTTGCCCTTGGATTTGGACATCTTCTGGCCATGGGCGTCGCGTACCAGACCGTGGATGTAGACCTCGCGGAAGGGGACCTCGCCCATGAATTCCAGCCCCATCATGATCATCCGCGCGACCCAGAAGAAGATGATGTCGAAGCCGGTGACCAGCACCGAGGTGGGGTAATAACGGCCGAGTTCGGGGGTCTTCTCGGGCCAGCCCAGGGTGGAGAAGGGCCACAGGGCGGAGCTGAACCAGGTGTCGAGCACGTCGTCGTCCTGGCGCAGGGGCAGCTCGGGGGGAAGGCCGTGTTTGTCCCGGACCTCGCCTTCGCTGCGGCCGACGTAGACCTTGCCCTGGTCGTCGTACCAGGCGGGGATGCGGTGGCCCCACCAGATCTGGCGGGAGATGCACCAGTCCTGGATGTTGCGCATCCATTCGAAATAGGTGTTTTTCCAGTTGTCGGGGACGAAGCGGATGCGTCCGCTCTCCACCGCCTCGATGGCGGGCTGGGCCAGGGGGGCGATTTTCACGAACCATTGGTCGGTGAGGTAGGGTTCGATGACGGTGCCGGAGCGGTCGCCGCGGGGGACCATCAGTTTGTGATCCTCTACCTTCTCCAGCAGGCCCTGGTCGCGAAGGGTGTCGATGATCTGAGTGCGGGCCTCGAAGCGGTCCAGGCCGCGCAGGTGCTGGGGGATGAGCGTGTCATCCAGGATCCGCGCCTCGGGGGTGAAGATGTTGATCAGGCCACCGAAGGGCTGGTCGGCGATGGCGGGCTCGTCTTTGTGGCGCTGCCAGACCTGGTAGTCGTTGAAGTCGTGGGCCGGGGTGATCTTGACTACCCCAGAGCCGAATTCGGGATCGACGTAGTCGTCGGCGATGATGGGGATCTCGCGCCCGGCGATGGGCAGGCGGATGGTTTTGCCGATGAGGTGGCGGTAGCGTTCGTCGTCGGGGTGCACGGCCACCGCGCAGTCGCCCAGCAGGGTCTCCGGGCGGGTGGTGGCCACCACCAGGTGGCCGCTGCCGTCGCTCAGCGGGTAGCGGATGTGCCACAGGTGGCCTTGCTCTTCTTCGGAGATCACCTCCAGGTCGGAGACGGCGGTCTGCAGTACCGGGTCCCAGTTGACCAGGCGTTTGCCGCGATAGATGAGCCCCTTTTCGTGGAGGCGGACGAAGACCTCGCGCACCGCCTTGGAGAGGCCTTCGTCCATGGTGAAGCGTTCGCGGGACCAGTCCAGTGAGGCCCCCATGCGACGAAGCTGCTGGGTGATGCGGCCGCCGGAGGTGGCCTTCCATTGCCAGACCCGTTCGATGAAGGCCTCGCGACCCAGGTCGTGGCGGGTCTTGCCCTCGGCGGCCAGTTGCCGTTCCACCACCATCTGGGTGGCGATACCGGCGTGGTCGGTGCCGGGTTGCCACAGGGTGTCGTCGCCGTCCATGCGGTGGTAGCGGATCAGGGTGTCCATCAGGGTGTCCTGGAAGGCGTGCCCCATGTGCAGGCTGCCGGTGACGTTGGGCGGCGGGATCATGATGCAGTAGGGGCGGCCGTGGCCGCTGGGACGGAAGAAGCCGCGGGCCTCCCAGTGTTGGTACCACTGTTGTTCGATGGCGTGAGGGTCGTAGGTCTTTTCCATGGGCTCTTGGTGTTTTCGCTTCGGCCAAAAGACAGCGGGCAGGGAGTGCCTGCCCGCGGTTGGGATGGAGGGAAGTTTACCGGATCTAGGCGTCTTTTTCGCCCGAGTCGAGGATTTCGGCCATCAGCCGGGGGATCTGTTCCCGCAGTCGGGGCTGGATTTCGGCGCGCAGGCCTTCGGTGAATTGGCCCATCAGCCGGGGGAGGGCCTCTTCCAGGGTCTCCATGAGCACGCCTTCCACCCGTTCGGCGATCTGGGCCTCCAGTTCGTGCACCAACAGGGTGACGGTCTCGTGGAGGACTTCGTCCATGCGCTGGCTGAGATGGGCCTCCAGACGCTGGCGCAGTAAGGGCAGGGCGCCGGCGGCCGCGGTGGCGGCCGCAGCCGGGGCGAGGGTGTCCAGGGGGGTGTCGTCGTCGGCGGGGGCGATGCCGGCGAGGTCGTTGTCGAGGGCGGAGTCGGTTTCTCCTCGTTCCGAGATTGGGGCCTCTTCGCTCACCGTGAAGCCGCTGCTGGTCTCATCCTCAGCCTCGGGACCCTCCCCCAGCA
>JALSHN010000070.1 GCA_026982215.1 Gammaproteobacteria bacterium | reverse complement strand
GACCCAAGGTGTCCAGGTGGAGCTTCCCCAGGCCAGTGCCACCCCCATCACCCCCAGCGAGAATCAGGAGCCCTTGGTGGTCACCGTCGATGCCCAGGGGTTGTTCTATCTCAATGTCGGCGAGGATCCCGATCAGCCGGTGGACGAGGCCACCTTGGTGAATCGGGTCGCCGCCGTGCTGCGTCATCAGCCCGGTACTCAGGTGCTGGTACGCGGCGACCGTGACGTGCCCTACGGGCGGGTGGTGGCGGCCATGAGCCTGTTGCAGCGGGCCGGCGCCCCCAGTGTCGGCCTGATCACCGAGCCACCGCCACAGGCGGGGAGGGCGGGGTGATGTGGCAGGTGATCCGTCGCCATCCCGGCGCCTTCGCCCTCGCTTTGTTGCTGCACGGTGTGTTCTTCGTCTTGTTGTTGGCCAGCCTCGACTGGAATCCCTCGCCGCCCCGCCTGTCGCAGAATCCTCAGGAGGAAATCGTCCAGGCAGTGGCGGTGGACGAGGCCAAGGTGCAACAGGAACTCCAGCGCCTCAAGGCCGCCGAAGAAGCCAAGCGCCGTGCCGAGGAAGCCCGGCTGAAGCAGTTGGAACGCGAGGCCGAGCGCATCCGCCGCCAGCGGGAATTGGAACAAAAGCGCCTCGAGGAATTGGAGGCCAAGCGCCGTGCCGAGGCTGAGGCCAAGCGCCGTGCTGAGGCCGAACGCAAGCGTATCGAGGCGGAGAAGCGCCGTGCCGCCGAGGAAAAGGCTCGTATCGAGGCCGAAAAACGCAAGGCCGAACAAGAAAAGGCCCGTATCGAGGCGGAGAAGCGTCGCGCCGCCGAGGAGAAGGCCCGTATCGAAGCGGAGAGGCGCCGCATCGCCGAAGAAAAGGCCCGCGCCGAGGCCGAGCGCCGCCGCCTGGAAGCGGAAAAACGTAAGGCAGAGGAGGCTGCCCGCAAGGCGCGGGAGGAGGCCGAACGTCTGGCCGCCGAGCGCCGGCGGCGGGAAGAGGAGGCCGAGCGGCGGCGCCAGTTGGCCGAAGAGGCCCGGCGTCGCGCCGCGCAGCAAGCGGCCCAGGCGGCGGCGATGAAAGAAGTGGAGCGCTACCGTCTCCTCATCCGCGAACGTATCGAAAACAATTGGATCAAGCCGCCGGGTTACCGTTCGGGGATGTCGGCGGAGCTCAAGGTGCGTATCATTCCCGGCGGCAAGGTGGCCGATGTGCGCATCGTCAAGAGCAGTGGTGACGCGGTATTCGACCGCAGTGTGGAAGACGCGGTCTATCGGGCCGAGCCGCTGCCCCTGCCGCCGCAACCCGAATTGATGAAATACTTCCGCGAACTGCACCTGGTATTCAAACCCGAGGCCTGATCCATGGAAAAAACGATGACAAGAAGGACCGTGCCGTGGTGGCTGGCTTGCCTGTTGTGGCTGTCGTTGGGTCTCGCCCCCACCGTCCAGGCCAGTCTCACCATCGAGATCACCCGCGGCGTGGAGGCCGCCCTGCCCATCGCCGTGGTGCCCTTCGGCTGGGAGGGGGGTGGGGCGCCTCCGCTGGACATCGCCGCGGTGGTGGAGGCCGATCTCAAACGCAGTGGCCAGTTCGACCCCCTGCCGCGGGCCGACATGCTGTCCCGGCCGGTGGCCGGGCAAGCCATCCAATTTCGCGACTGGCGCATCCTCGGTGTCCCCCATCTGGTGGTCGGACGGCTGTTGCCCCTGGGGGATGGGCGTTATGCGGTGGAATTCCAGCTCTACGACGTCTTCCGCGCCAAGGCCCTCAAGGGACTGCGCTACACCGTCCAACGATCGCGTCTGCGCTCGGTGGCCCATCGTATCAGTGACGAGGTCTATGAGGCCCTCACCGGCATCCGCGGCGCCTTCAACACCCGTATCGTCTATGTGGTGCGCAAGACCGGTGCCGACGGCCAGTCCCGCTACACCCTGGAGCTGGCCGATGCCGACGCCGCCAACGCCCGTCCCATCCTCCGTTCCCGCGAACCCATCCTCTCGCCGGCCTGGTCACCCGACGCTCGCTTTTTGGCCTACGTTTCTTTCGAGCGCCGCCGCCCCGAGATCTTCCTCCAGGAGATCGCCACCGGACGGCGCGAACGTCTGGCCGGTTTCAAAGGTTTGAACGGCGCGCCCAGTTTCTCGCCTGACGGCAAGCGCCTGGCCCTGGTGCTTTCCAAGGACGGCAATGCCGAGATCTACGTCATGGATCTGCAGAGTCGCAAGCTGAGCCGCATCACCCGCCACTGGGCCATCGACACCGAGCCCACCTGGGCACCGGACGGCGCCTCCCTGGCTTTCGTCTCCGAACGGGGGGGATCCCCTCAAATCTACCGCTATTTCTTCGAAGACGGCCGTATCGAACGCCTCACCTTCGAAGGCAAGCAAAACCTGCGCCCCGACTTCTCTCCCGACGGTCGCCTGCTCACGTTCATCAATCTGGACGAAAAAGGCCGCTATCGGGTCGCTGTATTGGAGCTGGAAACCGGTATAATGCGCATCTTGACCGACACCGAATTGGATGAATCACCCAGTTTCGCGCCCAATGGCAGCATGATCATCTATGCCACGGAGATCCAAGGGCGGGGGGTCCTCTCCGCGGTCTCGGTGGACGGTCGGGTGCAGCAGCGTTTTCAGGTAGAGGGGGAGGGCGACGTGCGCGAACCCAGCTGGTCGCCGTTTCTCGACTGAGTTGGAAAGACAATAATCTAAAGGAGTCCTGGTGATGGCTATGCGTTGGCAGATGGCGGCAGTGGTCGCCCTGGGGGTCTTGGTCACGGCCTGTGCCTCGAAGGGGACGAAACCGGAAGCGGGTGAGGCAGCGGGTGCTCAAGGGAGTGCCGCGGTGGAAGAGCGCCCCCTGCCTGCCGAGAGCGTGGGTACCACGCTGGGTGGCGGAGCCGGTGGGGAGGCCATGGGCGGCGCCCAGGCCCAGCCCGAGGTTCACCCTTTGGATCAGCCGGACAGCCTGCTGGCCAAACGGGTGATCTATTTCGACTTCGATTCTTCCCAAGTGAAAGAAGAATACCGCCCGGTGGTGGAGGCCCATGCCAAGTACCTCGCCACTCATCCCAGCGCCCGGGTGGTCCTCGAGGGACATGCCGACGAGCGTGGCACCCGCGAGTACAACATGGCCCTGGGTGAACGCCGTGCCAATGCGGTGAAACAGCTCATGGTGTTGTTGGGGGCCGACCCGGCCCAGATCGACGTGGTGAGCTACGGCGAGGAGCGTCCGGCGGTGCTGGGGCACGATGAATCGGCCTGGAGCAAGAACCGCCGCGTCGAAATCGTCTACAAACGTCGCTGAGCATGAACCGTATCCGTTCCCTGATCCTGTGTGCCTTCCTCGCCCCGGGGATGGCCGCGGCCCAGACGGGCGGTCCCACGCTGGTCCAGCGGGTGGACCGCCTGGAGCGGATCATGGAAAACCAGCTCAAACTCTATCTCCAGTTGGAGAGTCTGCAAAAAGAGCTGGATGCCTTGCGGGGAGAGCAGGAAGTCCTGCGCCACCGCCTCGATCGCCTGGACAAGAGTCAACGGGATCTCTACCTGGATATCGACAATCGCTTACGGCAACTGGAGGCGGCCATGGAACAGCTCCTGGCCCCGCCCAGCGAAACACCGCCGCCCCTGGTGGGGAGCGATGTCCCGCCGCCGGCCCAACCCGAAAATGGTGGAGACGCCGGGCTCAATCCGCCGCCTTCTCTGCCGCTGTCTGCGGGCGATCAAGGGGATGCCAAGGCCTACGAACAGGCCTTCGCTCTACTCAAGGACGGTCATTACGACGAGGCCATCGCCGCCTTTCAGGCCTACCTCGGTCGTTTCCCGGACGGTCGTTATGCCGCCAACGCCCAATACTGGCTGGGCGAGGCCTATTATGTGAAACGCGACTTCACCCGGGCGATCCAGGAATTCTCCCAGGTGCTGGCCCGTTTCCCCGAGAGCAGCAAGGTGCCGGACGCCATGCTCAAACTGGGTTTCAGCCACTATGAGCTCAAGGAATGGGCCCAGGCACGCAAGATCCTGCAACAGCTCATCGACCAATATCCGGACACCACTGCCGCCCGGCTCGCCAAGCGCCGTCTGCAGCAAATGAAATTGGAGGGGCACGGCTGAACTTCGCCGTGCCGTCCGGGTCACTGGTTCCATGAGCGATCGGCAGCGTCTTCGGGTGCGGGAGATCTTCCTCTCCCTGCAAGGGGAGGGGCGTACCACCGGGTGGCCGACGGTGTTCGTCCGTCTCAGCGGCTGCCCCTTGCGCTGTGTCTATTGTGACACCAGCTATGCCTTCACTGGCGGCGAGTGGCTGTCGCTGGAGGAGATCCTCGAGCGGGTGGCCGCACGGGTGGTGCGCCACGTCACCGTCACTGGCGGCGAGCCCCTGGCCCAAGGAGCCAGCCGCGAGCTGCTGGCCCGCCTGTGCGACCGCGGGTGGGAGGTGTCCCTCGAGACCAGCGGTGCCTTGCCCATCGAACCACTGGACCCCCGGGTGATCCGGGTGATGGATCTCAAAACCCCCGGATCGGGGGAGCTCGATCGCAACCACTGGGAAAACCTGGATCAACTGCGGTCTCACGATCAAGTCAAATTCGTCATCGTGGACCGGGACGACTACCGCTGGGCGGTGGAACAAATCCAGCACCACCGGCTGGCCGAGCGCTGCGAGGTGTTGTTCTCGCCCGCGGTGCCGCAAATGGCGGCCCGCGTCCTGGCCGACTGGATCGTCGCCGATCGTCTGCCGGTGCGGTTTCAGATCCAGTTGCACAAATACCTCTGGGGAGACGAGCCGGGACGATGAGCGCCAAGCCTGCAGTGGTGTTGCTCTCCGGTGGTCTGGACTCGGCCACCGTGCTGGCCATCGCCCGGCGTGACGGTTATGCCTGCCACGCCCTCAGTTTCGATTACGGGCAACGGCATGGTGCCGAACTGGCCGCCGCTCGCCGCATCGCTCGCCACATGGGGGTGGCGAGTCACAAGGTCGTGCGGCTGGGGATGGACGAGATTGGCGGTTCCGCCCTCACCGACGAGCGCATCGCCGTGCCCACCACCCCCAGCGAAGGCATCCCCCCCACCTATGTCCCCGCGCGCAACACCGTCTTCCTGGCCATTGCTCTCGGCTGGGCCGAGGTGCTGGGTGCCCGTGACCTGTTCATCGGCGTCAATGCCGTGGACTACTCCGGTTATCCCGACTGCCGTCCCGCCTTCATCGAGGCCTTCCAGCGGCTCGCCCAGGG
>JALSHN010000069.1 GCA_026982215.1 Gammaproteobacteria bacterium | reverse complement strand
CCGACTTCCCCACCGCCGCCATCATCAATGGCACCCAAGGCATCCGCGAGGCCTACCGTACCGGTCGTGGCCGGATCCAGGTGCGTGCCCGGGCGGCCATCGAGCGTGACGACAAACACGACAGCGAGACCATCATCGTCACCGAGCTGCCCTACCAGGTGAACAAGGCCCGGCTGATGGAAAAGATCGCCGAGCTGGTGAAGGAGAAGCGAATCGAGGGCATCCGCGAGCTGCGTGACGAATCCGACAAGGAAGGCATCCGGGTGGTCATCGAGCTCAAGCGCGGGGTGATGGGCGAGGTGGTGCTCAACAACCTCTACCAGCACACCCAGCTCCAGACCGTGTTCGGCATCAACATGGTGGCCCTGGTGGACGGGCGGCCGCAGTTGCTCAATCTGCGCCAGATCATCGACGCCTTCATTCGCCACCGTCGCGAGGTGGTCACTCGGCGCACGGTGTTCGAGCTGCGCAAGGCGCGGGCGCGGGCCCACCTGCTGGAAGGCCTGGCGGTGGCTCTGGCCAACATCGACCCCATCATCGCCCTCATCAAGGCCGCGCCGGGGCCGGCCGAGGCCAAGGCGGCATTGCTGGAACGCACCTGGGCGCCGGGCCCGGTGACCGCCATGCTGGAGCGGGCCGGGGCCCAGGCCTCCCGCCCCGAGGACCTCGACCCCGCCTTCGGACTCCACGACGACGGCTACCGTCTCTCCCCCGAGCAGGCCCAGGCCATCCTGGAGATGCGGCTGCACCGCCTCACCGGCCTGGAGCAGGACAAGATCATCAACGAATACCAGGACCTCCTGGAACGTATCGCCGGGTTGATGGACATCCTCGCCCGTCCCGAGCGACTGATGGAAGTGATCCGCGAGGAATTGCTGGAGGAGAAGGAACAGTTCGGCGATGCCCGTCGCACCGAGATCCGCGAGGA
The DNA here is from genome assembly GCA_026982215.1 of Gammaproteobacteria bacterium. Taxonomy (GTDB): domain Bacteria; phylum Pseudomonadota; class Gammaproteobacteria; order S012-40; family S012-40; genus S140-43. The sequence continues at coordinate 4,310 of JALSHN010000069.1, read as the reverse complement.
CTATTCCGACCTCTCCCAGGAGGACCTCATCCCCCGCGAGGACATGGTGGTCACCCTGTCCCACGCCGGTTACGTCAAGGCCCAGCCGCTCAGTGACTACCAGGCCCAGCGCCGTGGCGGCCGCGGCCGCAGCGTCACCCGTACCCGCGAGGAGGACTTCGTCGAGCGCCTGTTCGTGGCCAACAGCCATGACACCCTGCTGTGTTTCTCCAGTCGCGGCAAGCTCTACTGGCTCAAGGTCTATCAACTGCCCCGGGCCGGGCGCAACGCCCGCGGCCGTCCCATCGTCAACCTGCTGCCGCTGGAGGAGGGCGAGCGCATCAACGCCGTGTTGCCGGTGCAGCGTTTCGACGACGGCCGTTACGTGTTCATGGCCACCGCCGCCGGCACGGTCAAGAAGACCCCGTTGATCGACTTCTCCCGTCCGCGCAGCAACGGCATCATCGCCATCGAGCTGCGTGAGGGGGACTGCCTGGTGGGGGTGGACCTCACCGACGGTGATTGTGAGGTGATGCTGCTCTCCAGCGACGGCAAGGCCATCCGCTTCCACGAAGAGGGGGTCCGACCCATGGGGCGTACCGCCTGTGGCGTACGCGGCATCAAACTGGCCGAGGGCCAACGGGTGGTCTCGCTGCTGGTGGTGGGTGGTGGCAACGGCCGCTATGTGCTCACCGCCACCGAGAACGGCTATGGCAAGCGTACCCCCCTGGAGGAATACCCCTTGCGCAACCGCGGCGGCCAAGGGGTCATCTCCATCCAGACCAGCGTGCGCAATGGCGCCGTGGTGGGCGCGGTGCTGGTGGAGGAGGGCGACCAGATCATGCTCATCAGCGAACGCGGCATCCTGGTGCGCACCCGGGTGAGCGAGGTGCGGGCCATGAGCCGCAACACCCAGGGGGTCCGGCTCATCAAACTGGAAGCGGGCGACCGTCTGGTGGGGTTGGCCCGCATCGCCGAGGAAGAAGACGACGACAGCGAGACTCACGATCCCCAGCCACAAGGAAACGACGCATGACCCGGGTATACAACTTCAGCGCCGGGCCGGCCATGCTCCCCGAGGAGGTGTTGCGCCAGGCCCGGGACGAGATGCTCGACTGGCACGGCACGGGCATGTCGGTGATGGAGATGAGCCATCGCGGCAAGCAGTTCATGTCCATCGCCCGGCAGGCCGAGGCCGACCTGCGCGAACTGATGGCCATTCCCGAGAACTACCGGGTGCTGTTCCTCCAGGGCGGTGCCTCGCTGCAATTCGCCATGGTACCCCTGAACCTGATGCGCGGACCGGGCAAGGCCGACTACGTGCTCACCGGCTCCTGGTCCAAGAAGGCGATCGCCGAGGGCAAGCGTTTCGGGGCGGTGAGCATCGCGGCCAGCAGCGAGGAGACGGGTTTTACCCGCATTCCACCGCAGCAGGCGTGGCAGCTCGACCCCGAGGCGGCTTATGTCCACTACACCCCCAACGAGACCATCCAGGGCGTGGAGTTCCACTGGATTCCGGAAACCGGCGAGGTCCCCTTGGTGGCCGACATGTCCTCCACCATCCTCTCGCGGCCCATCGATGTCTCCCGTTTCGGCGTCATCTACGCCGGGGCACAGAAGAACATCGGCCCGGCGGGATTGACCATCGTCATCGTCCGTGAGGACCTCATCGGCCATGCCCAGGCCGGTACTCCCACCCTGCTGGACTACGCCACCCATGCCGAGGCCGGCTCCATGTACAACACCCCGCCCACCTACGCCTGGTATCTCGCCGGGCTGGTGTTCCAATGGCTCAAGCGTCAGGGGGGATTGGCCGCCATGGGTGAGCGCAACCGCCGCAAGGCAGAGAAGCTCTACGGCGCCATCGACGGCTCCGATTTCTATGCCAATCCGGTGAATCCGGCCGACCGCTCATGGATGAACGTCCCCTTCACCCTCGCCGACCCCGCCCTGGATCCGCTGTTCCTGAAAGAGGCCGAGGCCGAAGGGCTCACCACCCTCAAGGGACACCGTTCGGTGGGGGGGATGCGGGCCTCCATCTACAACGCCATGCCCGAGGAAGGGGTGGACGCCCTGGTGCAATTCATGGCCGAATTCGAACGCCGCCACGGCTGAGGAGGCGCCATGTTCAAGATCCTCACCCTCAACCACATCGCCGCCGCCGGCCTGGAGCACTTGCCACGGGGGCGCTACGAAGTGGCCTCCGAGCTGCCCAATCCCGACGCCATCATTCTGCGCTCTTTCAATCTCCACGCCCATCCCATCCCCGAGAGCGTGCTGGCGGTGGCCCGGGCCGGTGCCGGAGTCAACAACATCCCGGTGGATGCCCTCACCCAACGGGGCGTGCCGGTGTTCAATGCCCCCGGTGCCAACGCCAATGCCGTCAAGGAACTGGTGCTGGCCGGCATGCTGCTCGCCGCCCGCAATCTCTGCCCCGCGTGGGATTACGTGCGCACCCTGGAGGAGACGGGTGAGGCGCTGGAGAAGGCGGTGGAGGCCGGCAAGAAACGCTTCTCCGGTTTCGAACTCAAAGGCCGGCGCCTGGGCATCATCGGTCTGGGGGCCATCGGCCGTTTGGTGGCCAATGCCGCGGTGGATCTCGGCATGGAGGTCTATGGATTCGACCCCGGGATCACCGTGGCCGGGGCGTGGCAGCTTTCTTCCAAGGTGCGCCAGGCCGCCAGCGTCGATGACTTGGTCTCCCGGGTGGACTTCGTCTCCGTCCACGTCCCCCTCACCGACACCACCCGCGGCCTGATCAACGCCGAGCGCCTGAGCCGCATGCCCAAGGGGGCGGTGGTGCTCAACTTCGCCCGCGCCGGGGTGGTGGACGAGTCCGCCGTGATCGCCGCGCTGGATCAGGGCCGTTTGCACGGCTACGTCTGCGATTTCCCCAGTGATGCCAACCGCCGCCACCCCAAGGTGGTGGCCCTGCCTCACCTGGGCGCCTCCACCGTAGAGGCGGAGGAGAACTGCGCGGTGATGGTGGTGGAACAACTGCGCGCCTACCTGGAGCACGGCAACATCGTCAATGCGGTCAACTTCCCCGAAGTGGTGCTGCCACGCAGCGAGGGCTTCCGCCTGGCGGTGGCCAATCGCAACGTCCCCAACATGGTGGGGCAGGTCTCCACCCGCCTGGCCGAGGATGGCCTCAACATCGTCGATCTGGTGAACAAGTCCCGTGGTGAAGTGGCCTACACCCTGATCGACGTGGATCGTCATCCCGGTCCTCAGGTCCTGGAAAGTCTCGAGGCCATCGATGGGGTTCTCAAAGTGCGTGCCATTCCCGATCCGGAGGCCCCGTGAGCGAGGAGCTGAACCGGCTGCGCGAGCGCATCGACGAGCTGGACGCCCGTCTGTTGGCCCTGCTCAACGAGCGTGCCCGGCTGGCCCAGGCGGTGGGGGAGGCCAAGCGCGCCCAGGGCGAGGGGGACGACGGCTTCTACCGCCCCGACCGCGAGGCCCGGATCCTGCGTCGGGTGAAGCACGACAACCCTGGCCCCCTGCCCGACGAGACGGTGGCGCGGCTGTTCCGCGAACTCATGTCCGCCTGCTTGGCGCTGGAACTGCCGCTGCAGGTGGCCTTCCTCGGCCCCGAAGGCACCTTCACCCAGGCCGCGGCGCTGAAGCACTTCGGCCATGCGGTGCGCACCCGGCCGGTGGGGGCCATCGACGAGGTGTTCCGCGAGGTGGAGGCCGGTGCGGCCCATTATGGCGTGGTGCCGGTGGAGAACTCCACTGAAGGGGTGGTCACCCACACCCTGGACCGCTTCATGGCCTCGCCGTTGAAAATTTGCGGCGAGGTGGTGTTGCGCATCCATCACCAGCTCCTCTCCCGCGCCGGCTCGCTGGAGGCGGTGCGGCGGGTCTATGCCCACCAGCAGGCCCTGGCCCAATGCCGGGAATGGCTGGGTGCCCACCTCGTCGGTGTCGAGCGAGTGAGCGTCTCCTCCAACGCCGAGGCCGCCCGCCTGGCCGCCGAAGATCCCGAGGCCGCGGCCATCGCCAGCGAGGCGGCGGCGGAGATCTACGAGCTGGAAATCCTGGCTGCCAACATCGAAGACGAGCCCGACAACACCACCCGCTTCCTGGTGATCGGCGCCCGCGATGCCGGTCCCACCGGAGCGGACAAGACCTCGCTGCTGCTCTCCACCCAGAACCGCCCCGGCGCCCTCTATCGGCTGCTGGCCCCGCTGGAACGTCACGGGGTGAGCATGACCCGCATCGAATCGCGCCCCTCCCGCCGCGCCCCCTGGGACTACGTCTTCTTCCTCGATCTCGAGGGTCATCGGGAAGACCCCCCGGTGGCCGAGGCCCTGGAGGCCCTGCGC
>JALSHN010000068.1 GCA_026982215.1 Gammaproteobacteria bacterium | reverse complement strand
CCATTGGAGTTGACCGAACGGCAGCGAAAAACGAAAGACATAAGGAGTCTCCATGGAACGAGAACGGTTGCAACAACTGGCCAAGGCGGTCCGTGCCGCGTTGGAACGCGATCCCCGGGTCAATCTCCATGCTTCACCCATCCGGGTGACGGTGGAGGACGAGCTGATCGTGCTCGAAGGGGAGGCGGAGGATATCTGCAGCAAGCGCGCCGCCGCTCGCATCGCCCATCAGGTGGCCGGGCAGGCCCCGGTGGCCGACCGGGTGCGCCTGATCCCCGCCGAGCGGCCCGAGCAGCACGACGAGATCGATGGCCGTATCCGTGATGAACTGGCCACTGCCTTGCTCGATGAACCGGTGTTCCGCGACCACGATCTCGGGGTGGTGGATAAGGGGGAACGGCGCCGCTTGCGCGATCTCGACCCTGAAGACGGGGAGATCACGTTCGTCGTCGATCATGGCGTGGTCACCTTGGAGGGCCGGGTGCGCAGCTTGAGCCACCGGCGCCTGGCGGAGGTGCTGGCGTGGTGGACCGCCGGTGTGGTGGCGGTGGAGAACCGCCTCCAGGTGAGTCCGCCGGAGGAGGAGAACGACGGTGAGCTGGCCGATGCCATCGCCCTGATCCTCGAGCGTGATCCGATGGTGCACCCGGAGGATCTGACCATCACCGTGCGCGATCGCCGTGTCCGGGTGAGCGGTTCGCTGGCTTCGGCCGAGGAAAAGGCGCTGGTGCTGCGTGATCTGTGCTACATCCCCGGGGTGCACGAGATCGAGGATCGTATCGAGGTGCGTCACTGAGGCCTGGGGCGGTGTCTCAGCGGTCCAGGGTGAAGAACAGGTCGGCGCTGTAGCCTGCGCCGGCCTCGGCCTTCAGTTCCCAGTTGCTTCCCAGGCGATAACGCACGATCCACAAGTTGGGCTCGGGTCCGAGTCCGATGGCGTAGTTGATGAAGAGGCGCTCGCCCAGCCGTCGCCCCAGTACCAGGCGGTTGCCTTCCAGACGGGTCTCTTCGATGCCCAGTCGCTGGGCCAGGAGGCGGGTGAGGAGGTAGCCCCGCGCCAGGCCGAGCGTGCCGGCCAGGCGCACCAGCAGTTCCGCCTCCGGCCCGCCGGCCTCGCCGGGAGGGCGGCCGAAGAGCAGGTAGGAGAGGATGCTGGTTTCGTTCATGGGGGGATCGGCGAACAGGCTGAGGCGGGGTTTGCGCAGCCGTCCTTGCAACCGCAGACCCACGGTCACCGTGTCGATGCGGCGTACCGCCAGCAGGTCGATGTCGGGGTTGTCCAAGGGGGTGGCGGCGAAGGTGAGGGTGCCGCGTTCGATCTCCAGGTCCTGGCCGTAGGCCTGGTAGCGGCCCTGAATGATCTCGATCTCGCCGTCGGCGAGGGGTATCCCCCCAGGACGCTGGATCAGTCGCAGACGGCCGCGGACGAAGGCAGAGAGACCATATCCCTGGAAGAACACCCGCTCGCCCAGTTCCAGTTCCACATCGCTGTCGAGGCGCCAGCGTGTCGGGGGATCCGGGGGGCGGTCGTCGCCACCGACGATCACCACGTCTTCCGAGGGTTCGGCCACGACCTGAGTGGGTGGGGCCGCTTGTTCGGGCATCACCTCGCCTTGGGGGATGGCCAGGCGCCCACTCAGCTTTACCTCGCCGGCTCGCACCTCCAGGTGCAGGTCCGGGCTGGTGAACAGGTGCAGGTCCGGACGGCGCACGCTCTCCACTCGCCGGCCCTCGAGATGGGCCTGCAGCTGCCAGCGTGGCAGGAGGATGAGACGGCCGCGGAGGTGGAAGGGAGCGTCGCTGCGTCCTTGCAGATGGAAGCGCAGCCCATTGCGGGGTCGGCCTCGGGCCTCTAGAGTCAGCCCGTGGAGGGTGAGTCCGGTGAGGCCATGGCCGATACGGGCCGCGCGGCCGTCGCCCCGCAGGGTGATTTCGGGGTCGCGTAACGGTCCGTCGAGGCGGGTTTCTAACGCCAGGCGGCCTTCCAGGGTCCAGTCACTGGGGAGGATGCGGCGCCACCGTGCCAGCCGTTCGGCCCGCACGGTCACCCGGGTTGCCTCCCAACTCGGTTCGTTGCCGCTCCCGCGTTCAGGGAGGCGGATCCGTCCCGGGTGCACGGTCAGTTTCAACCATTCGGGGATGTGCAGTTCGGCACGGCCTTGCAGCCGGCCTTCCTGCAGCCGGCCTTCGCTGTTGAATTCCAGACGTTGGGGCCGTTCCATGCCGGCCAGGCGCAGTCGTACCGCTTCGCCCTCCAGGCGCCAGCGGCCTGTGAGGTGACCGGTGGCGGGGATCTGCAGCCGCAGCCGGCCGTGGAGAGCGCCTTGCAGTTCCACGCCGGGGGGCAGCCAGGGGGTGGCCAGGGCCAGGGGCAGGTGGGTGAGTTCCACCCGGGTCTCCAGACTTTCCGGACCGCGCTCCAGTTGGAGGCACAGGCCGCTGTCCGTGGCCTGGAGGCACAGGCGCGGCAGGTGGATCTTGCCGGGGCCGAGTTCCAGCGGGAGGGGGGCCTGGAGACGGAACACCCGTTCCAGGGCTTCCAGCCGCAGCCGCTGGAGCTGCCCGCGCCAGGGGCGGGTATTGCCTTCCCAGGCCCCGCGCAGTACGGCGTGCAGCCGTCCGCGGGGGTGCTCGCCGTCGATGCGCAGGCGGTGGTCGTCTGCACGTCCTTCGAGGTTGAGGCGCAGTTCGCTGGCCGCCAGTCGTCGTGCGATGAGGGGACGGGCGTGCAGCCAGGCGTGCCACAGGCCGTGTCGTTCCAGGCGTCCTTCGCTCTCCAGGTGGTGAATGCGGTAGCCCGCTGCGGCCAGGTCCCGTCCCTGAAACCGCCAGTGGAGGATGGAGTCGCCTCGGGGGGTGGGGGTGAGACGGCCGTCGAGCTCCAGGCGGCCTTCGATGCCGGGGAGCAGTTGTTGCAGCCGGGGGAGGCGGGCCTCGAGGGTCCAGGCCTGGTCTTGGTGGGTCAATTGTAGCCGGGCGTCGGCCAGCCGCAGGCGTAGGCGGGCCCGGGTCCAGCGGCCGGCATGCCAGCGGGCGCGGCCCTCGCCGCCGAGGGGCAGTCCGTCGAGGTGTCCGCTGAGTTCGATGAGACGCAGTTCCATCGGGGCGTCGCTGCTGAGACGGCCATCGGCTTGCAGGCGGGCCTGGATACGGCCGGTGAGGCGGGGGTCCAGTGCCCCGGGGTCGAGCCCTCGCAATTCGGCCCCTGCCGCCCAGGCCCGCTCGCCGTTCAACCGCCATTGGCCCTGGGCCTCGACCCGCCCGGCGAGCAGCTCGCCCTGCAGCCGTTCCAGATGGAGGGTGTCGCGGTCCCCATGGCCTCGGGCGGTCCAGGATCCAAGGGGCAGGCGGGGGTGGTGCAGACGTGCCTGGAGGTGGAAACGGTAGTCCTCGGGACGTCCCCGGAGCTCCAGGCGGCCTTCGGGGCTGTCCCAGGGGGGGAGGGCGACCTCTCGCCAGCGCAGTTCGAGTTGGTGTTCGCCACCTTCCAGGGACAGAAGGGCCTGGCCGCGGACATGGAGGGGTGGGGTGTCGCTGTCAAGGCGCAGGGCGGGCAGGTTCAGAGTGCGGGGGTCGAGTTCCACCGGGGTGGTGAGGCGTCCGCGGGGGCTGATGAATCGCAGCCGTCCCTGGGCCCGGGGGCCTTCGCCTTGAAGGGTGGCTTCGAGGGCCAGGGTCTCTCCCAAGGCGGAGGGCGGAGTCCAGAGGGCGTTCTGGGCGCGCAGTTCGAGTTGCCAGCGGATGCGCTCATCGTGGGTGTTGAGGCGGACCTGGAGGCGGCCGCGGGCGCTGCCGGCGAGGTCGCTGTGGAGCTGCACGTGCTCGGGACTGCCGCTCACCCGGGCCTCGCCGTGCAGGGGGAATTCCCCTGTCCAACGCCATTGGAGGCGGCCCTCGAGCGTGCCATCGGGGCCGGGGGAGGTGAGCTGAAGTTCGCCTTGGAGGGTGAAAGGGGCGTGGTGCAATTGCAGCCGGCTCAGGCGCCATTGCGGCCGTTCGAGGTCGAGACGGGCCCGCAGGGTGGTGAGCAGAGGCTGTCCACTGCGCCGCAGGTCGTGGAGTTCCAGTTGGTCGATATGCACTGGCAGTGGCAGGGTGGGGAGGGTCGGCGGGATGTTTCGGGGGGTGGCGTCGCCAGCGGGGAGGTGGATGCCGTGGAGGCGGAGTCGGGTGAGGTGCAGTTCGCCACGTAGCAAAGCGGTGGGGTCGAGTTGCAGTTGGAGTTGTTCCACTCGGGTGCCGTCGGCGAGGCGCAGGCCAATCACGGAAAACTCGCCCGGCCAGCCGCTGATCATTTGCGCGCTGACACCGGCGGGGCGCAGTGACCAGAGGAGTTGCAGTCCCAGCGCGGTGTGGAGCATCAGCAGGCTGGTGCCGAGGATCAGGCTCATCAATAGCGTGATGGCGATGAGCAGACGACGCATCAAAGGTCGGGGCCGATGTTGAAGTGGATCCGCCAGGGGGTTCCGCGGCGGTCGAGCGCCCAGGCGAGGTCGAGGCGCACCGGTCCCACGGGGGAGCGCCAGCGCAGCCCGAGGCCTACTCCCCGTTGCAGGGGGAACGGCCCGTCGTTGCTGCTGTTGGCAGCGTCGAGAAAGAGGGCCGCCGACCAGCGTCGGCGTAGGTGATGTTCGTATTCCACACTGGTCTCCAGCAAAGTGGTACCCCCGCCGCCTCCCAGGGGGCCAACAGTCTGATAACCGTAGCCGCGCAGGGTACGGTCGCCACCGGTGAAGTAGCGCAGCGAGACGGGGAGGCGGGCGAGATCGCGGATCACGGTGTGTCCGGCCTTGAGCCGCAGCAGCCAGCGGTGGTCACGGCCGGCCGGGCGGATCCAGCGCAGCGCGGCGCTGGTTTGCAGGAAATCGGTGGAGGAGAGGAGGGCCTGGAGGGCGCCGCGCAGTTCGAGGTCGAGACGATGGCCGCGCCGGGGGTGGCTGCGGTCGTCGGCGCGCCGGTGGGTGAAGACCAGATTGGGCATGAGCAGAAAGCCGCGTTCCAGGGCGCTGTCAGTGCGGTAGAGTTCGAATTGGTAGTCGAGGGCGTAGCTCCGTTGCCAGCCTTCGCGTCCTTGGCTGTAAGCGGCGCGCAGACGGTGGGTTTCACGCAGGCGGTTGGCGATGCGCTCGCTCTGGCGGCTGGCGTCGAGGGTGAATTGGCTGGCGTCTCGGTAGGCCAGGGGGATCTGATAGGCCAGCCGTTGGTGGTCGCCCACTTGCGCCAGGTACAGCTCGGCTTTCAGGCGGTGACCGCGGC
>JALSHN010000067.1 GCA_026982215.1 Gammaproteobacteria bacterium | reverse complement strand
ACCCGCCCTCGGCAACCGCCCCCGCGCCGACCACTGAGTGGCGATGGAGGCCCCCGGGGAACTCGCCGTCCTCACCGTCTCCGTAGGACGCATGGCCATCGCCCTCGCCGCCCACGACATCCACACAGTCCACGGCTGGCGCCACCACGCGCCCCCCACCCCCCTCCCCGACAGCCCCCCCTGGCTCCTTGGCCTCATCGACACCTCCGCCGGTCTCGCCTCCGTGATCCACCTGGACCGCCTGGCCGGCGTCCCCCCACGACAGGACGACCACACCCGCCCTCGCCTGATAATATGTCGTCACCGTCCGCCACTGGCCCTCCGGGTGGAAGCGACCTGCGGCGTGTGCCGGATCACCCCCGGTACCGGGGCGGCCAGCGTCCCCCCCGCGGGGCTGGCCCCGTTCCTGGAAGGCGGCTGGCAGCTAACAGGCCGGCCCATCTGGCGCCTGGACCTCAACCGCCTGGCCCGGCACGTGGCCCGACGGAACTGACGACGAGCAACCGCGACACACAACGAGATGCACAACACCCCAAGACCGCGCCGGCGGACCCTCGCCCTGCTGCTCCTCAGCCTCCTCGGCGTCACCGCCATGGCCGCCACATTCATCTACGTCACCCAGGCGGAACGTCAGGAAAAACGCTACCAAAGCCACGCTGGCGAACTCCGCCTGCTGTCGCTGCGGCTGATGGCCGATGCCTTGCTCGCCAGCGAAGGTGAAGACGAGGCCTTCGCCCGCGTGGAAGGCGGGCGTCGCCAAGGGAGTGTCCTCCTCGGCTTGCTGAAGAACGGCGATCCCGGCGAATCCCTCCCCCCGCTGCCCGAACCCGCCCACGCGGCCTTGCTGGAGGCGGAGCGCGCCTGGCAGAACTTCCAGTCTCCCCTGCAAGCGATCCACGACACCCGTCCCGAGATCCTCACCGTGCGGGAATACATCCGCGCCCTCAACGACATCCAGCCCGAACTCTCCGCCCTGGTGGAGGCCACCGCCCACGTCCTGGTGGATGCCGACGCCCAACCCAAAGCCGTCTACCACGCCACCCGCCAAGCCCTGCTCACCCAGCGCATCACCACCACCGCCAACCGATTGCTGAACGAAGGCACCCTCACCGACCGCGCCATCGCCCAGATGCACCAGGACCTGGCCGACTTCCGCCGCAGCCTCACCGCCCTGCGCGAAGGCAGCGGCGACCCCGACCTGCCACCACGCATCGACGATCCCCGGGCACGCACCCAGCTCGACGTCCTCGCCGCCCTGTTCGACACCACGGCCGAGCTGGTCCAGCGCATCGCCGAACAAGGTCCGGCGTTGGAACGCCTGCGCCAAACCCGACAACGCCTCAGCGAAAGCGGCATGCGTCTCAACCAGGCCCTCGAGGGCCTCAACGACGCCATCCACGCCCTCTCCCGCAATCGACCGGTGGACCACCTCACCGCCTACGTCCTCGGCGGCATCGTCGCCCTCAGCTTCCTCGGCCTCGGGCTGCTGATGGTCCGTGACGCCCGCCAGCGCTTCGCCCGCGAGGCAGCGCAACACCAACGCCAGCGCCGGGCCATCACCGCCCTGTGCGACGAGATCCACCCCTTGGGCGAAGGCGACCTCACCATCCGCGCCACCGCCCACGACCCCCTGCTGGAACCGGTGGCCCACGCCATCAACTATGCCGTCGAGGCCCTGCGCCGCCTGGTGACCACCATCGAACGCACCGCCCAAGGCGTGGCCGTCACCGCCGAGGAGACCCAAGCCACCGCACTCCACCTGCGTCGTGCCTCGCAACACCAGAGCGAACAGATCCATCAAGCGGCCCAGACCATCACCGAGCTGGCCCAAGAAAGCGACCGCGTCCACCGCGAGGCCCAAGCGGCGGTCACCGCCTCCGGTGAAGCCCTGCACAGCGCCGAACAAGGCGCCGCCTACGTGCGTGAATGCCGCGCCGGCCTGCGGGCCCTGGACGACCAACTGGGGCGCACGGCGAAACAAGTCAAACGTCTGGGGGAAGGGGCGCAAGAGATCGGCGACATCGTCGAGCTCATCAGCGACATCGCCGATCAGACCAACGTCCTGGCCCTCAACGCCGCCATCCACGCCAGCACCAAGAGCGAACCCGACGGCGAATTCGCCCGCATCGCCGACGACGTCCAGCGCCTGGCCGAACGCACCAACCAGGCGGCGAGGCGCATCGAGACCCTGATCCAGACCATCCAGGAAGACACCCAGGCCACCGTCACCGCCATCGAACAGAACCGCGAACAGCTGAGCGCCACCCTGCGGCGGGCCGAGCGCGCCCGCCTGGCCCTGGTGGACATCCAGCAACACGTCGCCCGTCTGGCCGAATGGGTAGAAACCGTGGCCCGCATCACTCAGGAACAAGCCGCCGGCGCCCGACGCACCGCAAGTGCCATGGAATGGATCCGCGGTGTCGCAGTGCGCAACCTCGCCGGCTCCGAACAGACCGCCGAACTGGCACAAGAACTGGCGCAACAGGCCCAGGCCCTGCGCGAAGCCGTCCAAGGTTTCCAAGGTTCCGACACCGCCGAGGCGAACACACCGCCGACCGCCGCCCCCCAGGCCTGAGCCGCCTCGCCTCCCCCCGCGGGAGGGAAAGCAAGCCAAAGCAAGACTTTGTTAAGCTAAGCTAAAGACGATCGCCTTTAAGCTCCGCGGAATCAGGATCAGGCACCGACGGGCGCGCGCGCCTCGGGCAGGACGAGATGCACATGGACCCATCGAAGCTCAACACCGCCCCCCTCTACACCCCCACCCCCGACTGGCTGCGCCCGGCCCTGGAAGAGGCCGTCGAGCGCATCCGCCACGCCCTGGAAGACTACCACCTGGAAAACCCCGGCCCCCTCGCCACCGCCGCAGAAGCGCTCCATCGGCAAAGAGGCATCCTCACCATCGCCCAATGGCATGGTGCCGCGCTGGTGTGCGAAGAACTGGAAGCCACCCTCGAGGCCCTGAGGCAAGGGGCGGTGGACGACCGCAACGAGGCCATGGAGGCCCTGGTCCAGGGGGTCACCGTCCTCGGCAACTATCTCGACCACCTCGGTCACGGCCATCCCGACCAACCCATGGCCCTGCTCCCCACCCTCAATGAGCTGCGGGCGGTACGCCGTGCCGAACTCCTCTCCGCCGGCCTGCTCATGCGCCTGGACGTGGACAGCGCCACCCCACCCCCGCCTCACAACTACGTCGACATGCCCCCCGAGGCCCTCGGCGGACTGCTACGGCGACTGCACACCTATTACCAATCCGCCCTGCTCGCCTGGTACCGGGATGCCGGCGACGATCGCGCCCTGGGACAACTCAAGGCCGTGCTCGACTGCCTGATGGACAGCGCCTGCGGCGAGGCCAACCGCCGCCTGTGGTGGATCGCCGGCGGTGCCGCAGAGGCCCTCGGCCAGGGCACCCTGGAGGCCGGGCTGCCCCTGCGCCGCCTGCTCGGCCAAGTGGAACGCCATCTCCACACCCTGGTACGCAGCCCCGCCCCGGAACTGGAGCGCCCCCCGGGAGCGCTCCTCAAAGACCTGCTCTACTACATCGCCCAGGCCACCCCCGCCACCCCTCGGGTCCAGACCCTCCACGAAGCGTACCAACTGGAGCGGGCCGTCCCTTCCCCCACTTATCTCGCCGCCCTCTCCGAGGCCATCACCACCCCGGAGCGCGAGGCCTATGCCATCCTCGCCCAAGGGCTGCTGGAAGACCTGCAACTCCTCAAGGCACGCATCGAACACGCCGCCCACCAGCCACTGGCCCTGGACCACGACCTCGACGACACCGTGGCCCGCCTGCGCGGCCTGGCCGACAGCCTCGCCCTCCTCGGCCTCGGCGGTCAGCGGGAGCTGCTCCACAACGCCGTGGCCGCCCTGGAGCGTGCCCCCCGTGCCGCCCTGGAAGATCTGGCCCTGGCCCTGATACACATCGAGGCCGCCCTGTCCCGGCTGGCCGAAGGCGAACACGCCGTTGACGACCGAGCCGCCGAGAGTCTGCCCCCCCATGAATACCGCCAAGTCGTCCGCGCCACCATCCGCGAGGCCCGTCACAGCCTCGCCCAGGCCCGCAACGGCCTGCTCTCCCACCTCCTCAGTGACCGCCCGGAACGCGGCCTCCCCGAGGTCCTCCGCCACCTGAATCAACTCCGCGGTGCCCTCGTCCTCCTGGGGCATGAACGCATCGCCCGCCAGATACAGGGCCTGCAACGCTACATCAGCCACGACCTCATGGACGGGGAACGCCACCGCCCCCCCCTGGAACTGGACGTCCTCGCCGATGCACTGATCAGTCTCGAGCACTATCTCGATGCCGTGGAACAGGGCCGCGACCAACTCTCTCCCCTGCTCAACGCCATCGCCCGCTGCCTGGCGGTCCTCGGCCACCCCGTCCCTCCCGGTCTCGCCCCGCTGCCCGAGGCCATCCCCACCCTCGACCAGCCGGTGGAACACACCCCGCCACCGGCCAACGTCGTCCCCCTGCCAGTGGACGAAGTGGATGACGAAGTGGCCGCCATCTTCGTGGAAGAGGCCTACGAAGTCAGCCAGGAACTGGCGGAACTCCGCCCGCACCTCGGTCCCGTGCCCCCCCCCGCCCCTCTGCTGGCCCACCTGCGTCACGGCTTCCACACCCTCAAGGGATCCGGGCGCATCGCCGGCGCCGAAGCGCTAGGGCACTATGCCGAGGTCCTGGAAGGCCTGCTCAACCGCATCGCCAGCGGTGCCCTCATTTGGACCCCCTCGCTGGCCCGTCTGCTCGACCGCGCCATCACCCTCTTGCCCACCCTGGTGGATGCCTTCGATCGCAACCGCCCCACCCCAGGTGAAGCCCGCGCCCTGGTGGACGCCATAGAACACGACCGTATCGAGGCCTACCTCGGAGCCGCCGAAACCGCCGAAACCGCCGAAACCGCCGAAACCACCGAAACCACCGAAACCGCCAACGTCACCGGTGCTCTCCCCGAATCACCGCCGAGCGCCCCCCTGGAGACGCTGGCCCACCATTTCGCCCGTATCGAGGGTCCCGAAGATGCCCTCACCGCCCTCGAACACCTGGCCGACTACGGACGGGAACACGCGCACCCCCATCTATTGGACTTCACCCTGCGCGCCCGCGCCCTGGTGGAAGAAGGCCTCCCCGAGGCCCCCCACCTGCTGGCCACCGAGGTGCCACCACGCCTGAGCCCTCTGGCCACCCCCGCCGCCTGGGAGGCCCTGGCCGCCCGCCTCATCGCCCTCACCCCCCCCCCCCCCCCCCCCCCCCCCCCCCCCCC
>JALSHN010000066.1 GCA_026982215.1 Gammaproteobacteria bacterium | reverse complement strand
GTTGGCGGGCAGCTGCGGCGTCTCGCCGCCGAAGGTGAGCCATGCTGAGTTTTTTCGCCTCCCGCTTGCTGGCCACGGGAGTGGTGCTGTTCGGGGTCACCGTGTTGGTGTTCGCCCTGATCCATCTGATTCCCGGGGATCCAGTGGAGATCATGCTGGGTGAGTCGGCCCGGGCCGCCGATCGTGAGGCCTTGCGTGCCGCTCTGGGGCTGGACCGTCCGTTGTGGGTGCAATTGGGGGATTATCTCGCCGGCTTGGCACGGGGGGATCTGGGGCAGTCGTTGCATTATCGCCAACCCATCATGGAGATCCTGTTGGAGCGTTTGCCGGCCACGGTGGAGTTGGCGGCGGCGGCGCTGTTGGTGGCAGTGGTGATCGCTTTTCCCTTGGGGGCTCTGGCGGCGATGTACCGCGACAGCATTTGGGATCGGCTGGCGATGGGGTTTTCCCTGGCGGGGGTCTCCATCCCCAATTTCTGGATGGGGCCGCTACTCATCCTGGTTTTTTCCCTGTGGCTGGGCTGGTTTCCGGTGAGTGGGCGGGAGGGGCCGGCGTCACTGGTGTTGCCGGCGTTGACCTTGGGTACCGCTCTGGCGGCGATCTTGGCGCGTATGCTGCGTTCGGCTTTGTTGGAGGTGCTGAGCGAGGATTACATTCGTACCGCACGGGCCAAGGGGCTGGCGGACAGGGAGGTGCTGTGGCGTCATGCGTTGCGGAACGCTGCGTTGCCAGTGATCACGGTGCTGGGGTTGCAGTTGGGGACCTTGTTGGGTGGGGCGGTGATCACCGAGACGGTCTTTTCCTGGCCGGGGGTGGGGCTGTTGACCCTGGAGGCCATCCAACAGCGGGACTATCCGTTGGTGCAGGCGTGTGTGTTGTTGATTTCCTTCGCTTATGTGGCGGTGAACACCGCCACCGATGTGGTCTATGCCTGGGTGGATCCGCGCATCCGTTTGGGCGAGGGCTGAGCGATGCGCCACTGGCCGTTGTTGATTTTGTTGCTGTGGGCCTTGATGGCCCTGGTGGGGCCGTGGTTGCCGCTTTCGCCCGACGGGGTGCATTTGGATTCCATTCTCCAGGGACCGTCTCCAGGGGCTTGGCTCGGTTATGACGATCTCGGGCGGCCGGTGTGGGATCGGCTGGTGTTCGGGGCACGCACCTCGTTTCTGGTGGCACTGTGGGTGGTGGCCTTGTCGTTGGTGGTGGGGACGGTGATCGGGGCCTTGAGCGCTTACGTGGGCGGTTGGTTCGATCTGCTGGTGGTGCGCTTGATCGATATCTTTCTGGCGGTGCCGGGAATCTTGCTGGCCATCGCCCTGGCGGGGATCCTGGGGCCGGGAATCGAGAACGTGGTGCTGGCGTTGTCGGTGGTGGGCTGGGTGGGGTATGCCCGCTTGGCGCGGGCCCAGGTGCTGAGTCTGAAACACCGTGATCACGTGGTCGCCGCCCAGGCCCTGGGGGCGGGGACGCCGCGTATCGTTTCACGGCATTTGTTGCCGTTGATCGCCGCGCCTCTCATCGTCGAGGCCACGTTCGGTGTGGCCGGGGTGGTGATCGCCGAGGCCAGTCTGTCGTTTTTGGGGCTGGGGGTGCAGCCGCCGGAGGCCTCGTGGGGGAGTATGATCCGCGACGGCACCCGCTATATGCTGGTGGCGCCGCATCTGGTGTTGGCGCCGGGGTTGGCCATCGCCGCGGTGGTGCTGGCGGTGAATCTGCTGGGAGATCGCTTGCGCGATCGTCTCGATGTGCGCATGCGTCGCCATGGCTGAGGGGGAAGGGATGCTCGGGCCGTTGATGATCGATGTGGAGGGTGTCGCGCTGAGCGAGCGGGAGCGTCGCTGGATCGCCGATCCACGCGTGGGGGGGGTGATCCTGTTCAGCCGCAATTTTCAGCATCGGGAACAATTGACGGCACTGGTGGCGGAAATCGCCACCGTCAAGCGCCCCAAACCGTTGATCGCGGTGGATCACGAGGGCGGACGGGTGCAACGTTTCCGCGAGGGGTTCAGCCGCATTCCTCCCATGCGTGCCTTGGGGCGGCGCTATGAGGCCGATGCGGCCGCGGCGCTGGAGGAGGCGGTGGAGATGGGGTGGCTGCTGGCCGCCGAGTTGCGTGCCGTAGGGGTCGATTTCAGCTTCGCCCCGGTGTTGGATCTGGATCGGGGGGTCTCCGAGGTGATCGGTGACCGGGCCTTCCATGGCGATCCCCGGGTGGTGGCGGCGCTGGGGGCGGCGGTTCGCCGGGGCATGCAGGCTGCGGGGATGGCTGCGGTGGGCAAGCATTTCCCCGGTCATGGGGCGGTGGCGCCGGATTCCCACCAATCGCTCCCTGTGGATGAGCGGGCCTTGGAGGCCGTGGAGGAGGATATCCAGCCTTTCGCTCATCTGATCCGCAATGGCTTGGAAGGGGTGATGCTCGCCCATGTGGTGTATCGTCACGCCGATACCCTGCCGGCCGGGTTCTCGCCTTATTGGATCAAGACCGTGCTGCGGGAGCGGTTTGGGTTTCAGGGGGCGGTGATCAGCGATGATCTGTCCATGGCGGGGGCGGCGGTGATGGGGGCGATGCCGGCGCGGGTGGAGGCGGCGTTGGGGGCGGGTTGTGACTTGGTGTTGGTGTGCAACGATCCCGATGCGGTGGCGGCGGTGTTGCGCCGGGTGCGACCGGAGGCCGATCCCGCGCGCGGGGTGCGGTTGGCCCATTTGCATGGCCGGGGGCGGCTGGATTGGGGACGGTTGACGCGCGATCCCCGTCACGCTCGCGCCGCTGCTCTGGCCGAGCGCTTGTGGGAGTGGGCCTGAGGGGGGGCTGCGGTTGCGGTCCGCTTGGACTAGTCTTGAGCGGGTTGCCAACAAAAACAATCAGGATGCCCCATGTTTCCCATCGATGATACCGTGCCCCGGCGTCACCCCCCGTTGGTGGTGTGGGGGCTGATCGCCATCAATGTGTTGGTATTCTGGTACCAGATCTCTCTCTCCCCCCAGGAGGCCCAGGCGCTGGCCTATCAGTGGGCCTTGGTACCGCGGCGTTTTTCCGATCCGGCCTGGGCCTTGGCCAACGGCTTGAATCCCTATGATTATCTGCCCTTTTTCACCAACATGTTCATGCATGGGGGGTGGGGGCACTTGATCGGCAACATGTGGGTGTTGTGGATCATGGGCTCGGCGGTGGAGGACCGTTTCGGCCATGGGCGTTTTTTGTTGTTCTATCTGTTGTGTGGGCTGGCGGCGAGTTTTACCCATTACGCCTTCAATGCCTTCTCGGTGATCCCGGCTCTGGGGGCCTCGGGGGCCATCGCCGGGATGATTTCCGCTTATGGGATCCTGTTTCCTCGGGCACGGATCATCATCATGGTGCCCATTTTGTTTTTTCCTTTCTTCTTCGAGCTGCCGGCGTTGCTGTTTGCGCTCATCTGGTATCTGATGCAGGTGATCCCCGGCATCACCGATCTGCTGCAGCCGAGGGTGGGCGGTGGCATCGCCTGGTGGGCGCACATCGGTGGTTTCGTTGCCGGCGCGGTGCT
Organism: Gammaproteobacteria bacterium; assembly: GCA_026982215.1. Taxonomy (GTDB): domain Bacteria; phylum Pseudomonadota; class Gammaproteobacteria; order S012-40; family S012-40; genus S140-43. The sequence goes on along the minus strand of JALSHN010000066.1, from coordinate 1,778 downwards.
CTATCGGCTGTTCCGCCCGCGCCACCCGCCGCACTATTGGCGTGACCAGACCTATCTGGGCTATGGCCCGCGGGGGGAGAAGGCCTGAATTCGCTCATTTTCAGACCGGAGTGTGAATCATGAGTGTGATGGACCTGTTTTGGTTGTTTTTCATCCTTTCGGCGATCCAGCCGGTGATTCAGCAGCGGATGGTGGAGTCGGCCCGTACCCGCAAGATCGCTGCCATCGAGGAGCGTCGGGGGTCGCGGGTGATCCTGTTGGTGCATCGTCAGGAAACCATGCGCCTGCTGGGATTTCCGTTGATGCGTTACATCAATATCGATGATTCCGAGGCGGTGATGCGTGCCATCCACATGACTGATCCCGATGTCCCCATCGATCTGGTGCTGCACACCCCGGGCGGGTTGGTACTGGCGTCGTTGCAGATCGCCCGCGCTCTCAAGAAACATCCCGGCAAGGTGACGGTGTTCGTGCCGCATTACGCCATGTCCGGCGGCACGCTCATCTCGCTGGCGGCGGACGAGATCGTCATGTCGCCGCATGCGGTGTTGGGACCAGTGGATCCGCAATTGGGTGATCTCCCCGCGGCCTCGCTGCTCAAGGTGGTGGAGGAGAAACCCCCCAAGGACGTGGACGATCGCACGCTGGTGTTGGCCGATGTGGGTCGCAAGGCCATCGAGCAGGTGCGCCAGTCGGTGGAGGAGTTGCTGGAAGACAAGATGGCGCCGGAGAAGGCCAAGGAAGTGGCGCGCCTGCTCTCCACCGGGACCTGGACCCATGATTATCCCATTACCTTCGAGCATGCCCGTGAGCTGGGCCTGCCGGTCTCGGATGCCATTCCTGAGGAGGTGCTGGAACTGATGTCGCTCTATCCGCAACCGGTGCAATCAGCCTCCAGCGTGGAGTTTTTGCCCGGCCCCCGCGGTGGGGATGGCGGGAAGGGACGTGTGCCGCGTTAAGCGGGGTCTGCTGCGAGGAGGGTGGCTGATTCCGCTGTGGCTGCTCTCCACGCCGCTACCAGGGGTGGAAAAGGCGGACTGGCCGTGGTGGGGCGGGGCGCTGGCGCTGTCTTTTGCCTTGGACGGGGTGGTGGAGGCGGGTTTTCCCCGTTCCCGGCGGGATCCCTGGGGGTGGCGTTGGGTGAACGCCTGGGGTGGGCCGCAGGCCTTGGCGGTGCCGCTGGGGTTGTGGGCTGCGGGGGCGGTTCGTCGCGAATGGCGTGAGGATGGGGCGGCGATGTTGCGGGCCGCCGCGGTGGGGGTGTCGTTCACCGGGTTGGTGAAATGGGGCAGCGGCCGGCTGCGTCCCGATGCCTTCGCCGTGGGGGAGGCCGATCCGGGACGTTGGTTCTCTGGAGGCGATGCCTTTCCTTCCGGCCATGCCACCCTGGCCTTCGCTCTGTCCACCGCCTGGGCCGAGCGTCGTCCCCGCCCGTTTTGGCAGCGGGCGGCGGCCTATGCCCTGGCGGGTGGCACGGCGTTGGCGCGGATCCGATACCGGCGCCACTGGCTCTCCGACGTGGTCGCCGGCGCGGCGGTGGGGGTCTTTGCCGGACGCTGGGCCGCGGGAGGCGGCGGTTCGTCCTGGCGATTCACTCCCCAGGCCATGAGCTGGTCACAGGCCTGGTGAGGCAGGGGGGGGCGCTGGTGGCGCCTCTCGCCCTCGCCGGGGTTTTTCAGCCTCGATTCCGCTGCAATGGTTAGGCTCCCGGGTGGAGCGGTGGTCTCCGCTCTGACTCGCGGGGGGCTGTTTTTTTGAAATTGAGTGAGGTGCGTGGG
>JALSHN010000065.1 GCA_026982215.1 Gammaproteobacteria bacterium | reverse complement strand
CGGCGTCTGTTGTTGAGCCAGGGCGAGGAGGTGCGTAGTTATCGTCCTGATGACACGGTGGATTGGGCGGAGCAGCTCATCAGTGATATGTGGTTTTTCGTCCCGGCCTTCGGTTGGAATGAGGCCTGGGCGGTGTATCAACAAGGGCGGGCGATCCCGGCCCTGGCCCGCTATGACTTCGAGCAGGACGAGTGGACGTTCGTGGCCGAGTTGCCGGCCCCGCCGCACACCCGGCGTAATCAACCGGCTCTGGCGGTGGCCGGGGATGGGGCCGTGGTGGTGGCCTATCTCGGCGGTGATGATGGCGGCGAGGGCGCCCTGGCGGTGGGGGGGCGCAGGTTGCAGGTGGCCCGTTTCGATCCACAGACGGAGCAATGGGGAGAGGCGATGCGCTTCGAGACCGGCGCGGTGCAACCGGTGTTGTGCGCGGAGGGGCGGGTGTTGTTGTGGAGCCGTCTGGATCCGGACGGCGCCCGCCTGTTCTGGTCACGGGACTTGGGCGGTGGTCGCTGGAGTCCGCCGGAGTCGTTGCAGGTGCGTGTGGGTAATTTTGCCTCGTTGCGTTGCGTCGCCGATGACCGTGGCCGGGTGTTGGCGGTGTGGCTGAGTATCGATACCGAGGGCGGACGCACGGTGTGGGCGGCCTATTTCGACGGGGTGGATTGGTCGGTGCCCGAGTCTCTGGCCCGAGCGGATGCGTATGATGCCGCGGTGGCCGATCGCATCGAGCTGGCCGGGCAGATCGATGGTGAGGCGGTGGTGATCTATCACCGTGCCGGTGAGAACGACAACCAGATCTGGTCACGCCGTTTTCGTCCGGCCGAAGGATGGGGGCGGCCGCGGCAGGTGACCGATTGCTGTGCTCCAGGACGGGTGGCTATGGATGGGCGGGGGATGGCGGCGGTGGTGTGGTTGAACCGCCAAGGGGTGCCGTGGTGGTCGCGTCTGGAGGTGGTGGCGGGGGAGTTTCCTTGAGCAGGGTGTGGCCTCGGTTGGTGATGACCGCCTTCGGGCCCTTCGGCGGTGAGTCGGTGAATGCCTCTGAACGGTTGTTGCAGGATCTGGCGGCCCGTTTTCCCCGTGCCTTGACGCCATGGCGCGAACGGGTCCATCTGGAACGGTTGATGTGTCCCGAGGGCGAGGGGGCCCTCTCCCGGCTGGATGCCCAGGTCGAGGCCTTGTTGGCGCGCCACGGCGAGGCACTCTATCTGCTCACCGGTCAGGCGGCGGGACGCAATCACCTGGCCTTCGAGCGCCATGCCCTCAATCTTTATCAGGGGCGCCCCATCGATCCTCGCGGACCGGCGGCCTATGCCGCCGATCTACCCGATTGGCTCGACTTCCCGGCATGGTTACGTCGCGCCGGTCTGCCGGCCTGGTCCAGCCGGGATCCGGGCGAGGGGGCATGTAATCATCTCCATTATCGTTTGTGCCGCCTCGCCGAAGAAGGGGGGGTGGCCATCCGGGCGGGGTTTCTCCATCTCCCCATCACGCCGGCGCAAGTGGTGCAGCACCATCCCCGTTCTCCAGCTTGGCCGACGACGATGACCCGTAGCGCGGTGGTGGCGCTGCTGCGCCGCTTGGTCGATCACCTGCCTCCCGTCGCCGAGGACGATTCCTTGCCCCGCCCCCGTATCGGGGCGGTGGATCAGGTGGTGTTGCCGGTGCGGGACGTGGAGCACAGTGCCCGTTTCTATGCCCGGGTGTTGGGGATGGAGGTGCAGCATCGGGGACGGAGCGCCGCCCTGCGTTTCGCCGGCCGGGAGATCGTGTTGCGTCCTCATGAAGGGGGCGGTGCGCCGGCGGTGAGGGAGTTGCGTCTGTTGTGTGAGCAGCCGTTGGCGCGTTTTTTGGCCCATCTGCTCAATGAAGGAGTGGCGGTGGAGGAGGGGCCGGTGCAGCGGCCGGGAGCGGCGGGGCCGGTGACGGTGGTCTATTTTCGCGATCCGGATGGTCATCGTCTGGGGGTGGCTGCCTCCGCAGGGGAGGGCGTGCGCGGCTGATGTATGCCCCTTTGCAGCGGATCCTGCTGGTGGAGCCCGATGACGACGATGCCCGTATCATCGGTCTGGCCCTCACTGGAGAGGCGGGGGGGCGGCGGGAGGTGGAACGGGTACGCGATCTGGAGGCGGCGTTGCACCGGTTGCGGGAGGCGGATTTCGAGGTCTTGTTGTTGAGTGAGCGGGCCGCCGGTGATCTGCGGGCGGTACATCGAGTGGTGGAGATGGAGCCCCGACTGGCGGTGGTGATGTTGGCCGAGGAGGAGGATTCCCGGCGCCACGGTGAGTGGGTCCATGCTGGGGTACAGGAGGTGCTGGCCAAGGGGCATGCCAACGGTCCCACGCTCGCACGGGTGTTGCAGTATGCCCATGAGCGCAAGCGTACCGAGGAGGTGTTGCGCACCAATCAGATGATTCTCGAGGCGCGGATCGAGGATCGCACGCGTCATTTACAACGCCTCAACGAACGTTTGCGCGAGGAGATCCGTCAGCGCGAGGAGGTGGAACGGGAGCTGCGCCGCGAGAGCGCCTTCATCGCCACGGTGTTGGATACGGTCTCGGCCTTGGTGATGGTGGTGGATCGCCAAGGACGGATCCACGAAGTCAATCGGGCCTTGGTGGAGTTGTGCGGTTATTCCCGTGATGACCTCCGCGGACGTCCGTGTTGGGACCCGCTGGCCCGGGAGGAGGATCGGGCCGCCATCGAGGCCTTGCTGGAGGCGGTGGTGCAGCGGGGGGAGGATCCGCCCCAGGGGTTGGAGATGCCGTTGTTGACGCAGGGGGGGCAGGTGCGCCTGATCCGTTGGGACAGCGCGGTGTTGCGTGACGAGGGGGGACAGGTGGAATACGTGGTCGCCTGTGGGAGCGACGTCACCGAGCAACATCGGGCCAAGGAGCGGGAGCGGCGTCGCTTGTTGGAACTGGCTCAGGCCTCGCGTCTCTCCACCATGGGGGAGATGGCGGCGGAGATCGCCCATGAGCTCAACCAGCCCCTCTCGGCCATCGCCAATTATGCCCGGGCCGGAGTCATGCTGTTGCGGCGCGGTGAGGTGGATCCTCAAGGCTTGGCTCGGGCCTTCGAGGAGATCGCTACCCAGGCCCAGCGGGGAGGAGAGGTGATTCGTCGTCTGCGCCAGTTCGTCGGCAAGGCCGAGTTGGCGCGCGTCCCATGTGAGATCAATGCCTTGGTGGAGGAGATGCGCCGGCTCATCGAGATCGAGGCACGCTGGAATCAGGTGCGCCTGGAGATCGAGCCGGCCGCGGATCTGCCGCCGGTGTTCGCCGACCGGATCTTGGTGGAGCAGGTGATCCTCAATCTCGCCCGCAATGCCATCGAGGCGATGAGTGAAGTGGCGCCCCGGCGCCGGCGTCTGGTATTGCGTACGGGCAGGGACCACGATGATATGATCTTTGTCGAGGTGCGTGACAGTGGGCCGGGGATGTCGCCCGAACGCATGGCGCAGATCTTCGATCGTTTTTTCACCACCAAGGAGCAGGGGATGGGGATCGGCTTGAGTATCTGTCGTTCCATCGCCGAGTCCCACGGGGGGCGGTTGACCGTGGAGTCACGTCCGGGAGAGGGGGCCTGTTTCCGTTTTCTGTTGCCGGTGTGGAGGGGAGATGGCTGAGCCCGAGGAGTGGACGGTCTTCGTGGTGGACGATGATGCGCCGGTGCGGGATTCGCTGGCCTTCCTGCTGCAAGCGGCGGGGTTTCCAGTGCGTACCTTTGCCAGTGGCGAGGCCTTTTTGCAGGCCTGGCGCCCCCATTGGCGGGGCTGCCTGCTCACCGACGTGCGTATGCCGGGGCTGGATGGGCTGGGGTTGCAACAGGCACTGGCGCAGCGTGGTGCCGATCTGCCGGTGATCGTCATGTCCGGCCACGGTGACATTCCCCTGGCGGTGCGGGCGATGAAGAACGGTGCGCAGGATTTCCTCGAGAAGCCTTTCGACGATGCGGTGTTGCTGGAGCGCTTGAACCAATGTCGTGCTGCGGACGAGAGCCGCCGGCAGGCGGCACGCCAGCGGGAGGCACGCCGCCGTATCTTGGAGCGCCTCACGCCCCGGGAACGCCAGGTGTTGGATTGTCTGGTGGAGGGGAAGCCCAACAAGATCATCGCCGCCGAGTTGGGTATCAGTCCCCGCACCGTCGAGGTGCATCGGGCGCGGGTGATGGAGAAGCTGGGGGTGCGTTCGTTGCCCGAGTTGGTGCGCTTCGTGTTGTCTGCCGCGCCCGTACCCCAGGGCGAGGGGGTTCCTACGTAGTTTTCCGAATGTGATCCCGCCTTCGTCGCGCCTAGACTAGGGCTGACAACAACAGGTACGACGGAGGAGGGCATCATGGACCAGGTCATCGAACAGGACACGGCGCTGCTCGAATCCTCTGAGGCGGCGCTGGAGCCGCTGTCGGTGTCGCAGGTGCGGGAAGGCGACGCCAACGGTTTCGATCCCACGGCCATCTATCTTCAGGAGATCGCGCGTCATCCACTGCTGACCCCGGAGGAGGAACGCGTGCTGGGGCGGCGGGTGAAGGCCGGCGACAAGGCTGCCCGTCGGGAGATGATCGAGCGTAATTTGCGTCTGGTGGTCAATATCGCACGCCGTTATCTCCATTCCGGGCTGCCGCTGCTCGATCTCATCGAGGAGGGCAATCTGGGCTTGATCCGGGCAGTGGAGAAGTTCGACGTCGATCGCGGCTTCCGTTTTTCCACCTATGCCACGTGGTGGATCCGTCAGGCCATCGAGCGCGGCATCATGAATCAGGGCCGTACCGTGCGTCTGCCGGTACACGTGGCCAAGGAGCTGAACAAGGTACGGCGGGTGAGTCGGGAGCTGAGCCAGGATCTGGGGCATGAGCCGGGGGCGGAGCAGGTGGCCGAGGCCATGGGGCGCTCCGCCGAACGGGTGGAGGCGATGTTGCGCCTGGGGGCGCGGGAGCAGTCCATGGACAGCGAGCAGGGTCACTACGACAGTCGCACGCTGCTGGAGATCCTCCCCGATGGCGACGACAACGGTCCTGAGTCCCGCGTCACCCGTGAGGACTTGCGGGAGAAGGTGATGGCCTGTCTGGCCCGGCTGGAGGAGAAGCAGCGTTGGGTGATCACCCGCCGTTTCGGCCTCGATGGCGGTGAACCGATGACCCTGGAACGGGTGGGCAAGGAGATCGGCGTCAGCCGGGAGCGGGCGCGGCAGATCCAATTGGAGGCGATGCGGCGCCTGGCCGCCTGGTTGCGTGAGCAGGGCGGTTGAGTTGTGCTAGAGTGGGAGAGTCCGGTACTTTTCCCCCATGTCTCTCCCATGCAGCG
>JALSHN010000064.1 GCA_026982215.1 Gammaproteobacteria bacterium | reverse complement strand
TCGGGGAACTCGTGGTGTCCATGTCGATGAGGTGGGGGCGTTCTTGGTCGCTCCAGGGTTCTTGTCGGGCCAATTGGCCTCGGAGGACGGTGAAATCGGCCTCGGATGGATCACGGCCTTCCGCCATCCGTTGTCGGATGCGCTGCTCCAGGACCTGGCGAGGGGCGTGGGTGTGGAGGATGTGGAAGGGGACGTCCAGGCGCTGAGCCAAGGCTCGGAAGGGGGCGCGCTGGTCCCGGCGCAGGAAGGTGGCATCGACGATGACCGGGAAGCCGGCCTGGAGGATGTCCGCCGCCAATTCGCGCAGTCGTCGGTAGGTGGCCTCGGTGGTCCGGCGGTCGTAGAGGGTGCCATGGCTCGCTTGCAGTGGTTCCAGTCCACGGAGGCGTTTGCGTTCCACGTCGGAGCGGATGTGGATGGCGCCGATGGCCATGGCCAGGCCTTTGGCCAGGTGGGATTTGCCGCTGCCGGAGACGCCGCTGGTGATGATCAGGGCCTTGGGCCGTGGCCGGGTGTAACGGTGGGCCAGTTCGAGGTAGCGCTGCATGGCCGTTTGCTGGGACCGGGCCTCCGCCGATGAGAGTCCCCCCTGCTGCAGTCGGATGTGGCTGACCTTGGCGCGCACCAGGGCACGGTAGGTTTGGTAGAAGCGCAGCAGGGGCAGTCCGGGGTAGTCGCCGCTGTGACTGAGCCAGGTGTTGAGGGTCAGCCAGGCCAGATCGGGGCGGCCCCGTTCTTCCAGGTCCATGGTGAGGAAGGCCATTTCGCTCTGGATGTCGATCCAACGCAGCTCGGGAGAGAATTCGATGCCGTCGAAGGGCAGGGGGTGCCCTTCCCAGAGGACGATGTTGCCCAGATGGAGGTCGCCGTGGCACTCGCGGATACGGCCCTGATCGCGCCGTTCAAGCAAGGCGGGTTGTAGGGCCTGGAATTGCGCTTCGGTCCACTGGCGCAGGGCGGGGAGGTAGGGATGGACACCTTCCAGGTGGTCGAAGTTGTCCCGCATGGGGCCAAAGACGCGCTCAGGGCGGCCGTAATCGCTCTCGGGTGGTGCGGGGGCGGCGATGTGGCCATGGAAGTGGGCGAGATCCATGGCCAGGGTCTCCAGATGTTCGTTTCGCAGCCGGCCGGTGGTTAATAAGTGATCGAATTGGTTTTCTGCGGGGAATCGGCGCATGTGGACGGCGTATTCCAGCACCTCGCCGTCGCCGTCCATCCGGGCCGCCTCGGGCGGGCCGGTGATGCGGGAGAGTCCCAAGTACAAGGGGGCGGCGAGGCGGCGGTTGAGGCGTAATTCCTCTTGGCAATAGAAATGACGCTTTTCCGGGGTGCTGTAGTCCAGGAAGCCGAGATCCACGGGCTTTTTGATCTTGTAGGCGTGTTCTCCAGCCAGCAGCACCCAGGAGATGTGGGTCTCCAGGCAGTGGAGATCCTCGGCGGGGTGGGCGTAGGCCTCGGGACGCTGTAGGGCTTGGAGCCAGAGGGGGGAACCGGGGGCGTTCATGGGCGTCTCATCCACGATTTCGCTATGGATCGGGAGTCTAGCGGAGTGAACACGGATTCGCCGGGGAGGCGTAGGCTGCGGCGGTGGTTGGTCTGGTTGCTGGTGCTGGCCGTGGGGGCTGCCGCCTTGTGGGTGGCCTGGCTGGATCACGGTCTGCGCCAGGCCTTCGAGGGCCGCCGTTGGGCGCTGCCGGCCCAGGTGTTCGCCCGACCGCTGTTTCTTTATCCGGGGGCACCGTTGTCGGCGGATGCGGTGGTGGAGCATCTAGAGGCCGTGGGGTACCGCCCCATCGCCGGGGCACCCCGTCCGGGTACTTTCGCGCGGGCGGGAGAGACGATCCGTTTGCATACCCGCCCCTTCGCTTACTGGGATGGGAAAGAGCCGGCCCGAGAGGTGCGATTGCGTTTTGCCGGCAATGAATTGCGTTCGCTGGCAGTGACCGGGGAGCCCGCGCCGGGGCTGCGCCTGGAGCCTCGTTCCATCGGGGGGATCTTTCCGGCGGCGCGGGAGGATCGGCTGCTGGTGCGTCTGGAGGATGTGCCGCCGTTGCTGGTGAAGACCCTGTTGTTGGTGGAGGACCGGCAGTTTTTCCACCATCACGGTGTGCGTCCGCTGGCCATCGCCCGGGCACTGTGGGCCAACCTGCGCGCCGGGCGGGTGGTGCAGGGGGGCAGTACCCTCACCCAGCAGTTGGTGAAGAATTTCTATCTCGACCGGCGCCGAACCTTGGGACGCAAGGCCAAGGAGGCGCTGATGGCCGTGTTGCTGGAGGCTCACTATTCCAAGGAGGAGATCCTCGAGGCTTATCTCAACGAGATCTATCTGGGGCAGGACGGAGCACGGGCGATACACGGTTTCGGGTTGGCGGCACGGTTTTATTTCGCCCGCGATCTCGAGGCGCTCTCCCCAGCGCAGATCGCTTTGCTGGTGGCCCTGGTGAAGGGGCCGTCCTACTACGACCCCCGGCGTCATCCCCAGCGCGCCCGGGAGCGGCGGGATTGGGTAGTGGCCCGGATGGCGGCCGCGGGGCTGATCGACGCCCATCAGGCCTTGGTGGCGCGCAATGCCCCTTTGGGGGTGGTGGCGCGGCCCCGTCGGGGGTTGACGCCGTATCCGGCCTTCGTCGATCTGGTACGGCGGCAATTGCGCCGGGACTATCGGGAGGAGGATCTCACCGGAGAGGGCCTGCGGATCTTCACCACCCTGGATCCGGCCGTGCAGGCGGTGGCGGAGAAGGCGGTGGTCCAGGCGTTGACCGATGATCAGCGCCTCCAGGCGGCCTTGTTGATCAGCGACGTCGCTACTGGCGAAGTGCTGGCGGTGGTGGGCGGCCGTGATCCCCGCTACCCGGGGTTCAACCGGGCCCTGGATGCCCGTCGGCCGGTGGGTTCATTGATCAAGCCGGTGCTCTATCTCACTGCCCTGGAGGCGGGCTACACCCTGGCCTCGCCCTTGGAGGACCGCCCGCTGGACCCGGCCACGGTTCGCCGTTTGGGTTGGCGGCCGCGGAATTACGATCACCAGTCCCATGGTCGGGTGGTCCTCTACCAGGCACTGGTGCATTCCTATAATCTGGCTGCGGTGCGCCTGGGGCTGACCCTGGGGGTGGACCGGGTCTTGGAGACCATTCGGCGCCTGGGGGTGTCGCGGCCCTTGCCGCGCTATCCGTCCTTGTTTCTCGGGGCGGTGGAACTCTCGCCCCTGGAGGTATTGCAGATGTATCAGACCTTGGCCGCAGAGGGGTTCCAGACCCCGGTGAAGGCTGTGCTGGGGGTCACCGATCGCCAGGGACGGCCCCTGGCACGTTACCCTCTGCGCCTGGGCGAGGCCCTGGACGAAGGGGCGGTGTATCTGCTCACCCATGCCCTGCAGGGCGTGGTGCGCGAGGGGACCGCCAAGGGGTTGAGACGCTGGATCGATCCCGCCGTGGGGGTGGCCGGCAAGACCGGGACCAGTGATGACGGTCGCGATGCCTGGTTCGCCGCCTTCTCCGGCAACCGCGTGGCGGTGGCCTGGGTGGGCAGTGACGACAACCGGGTGGACGGCCTGGTGGGAGGGCGCGAGGCGCTGGCCCTGTGGGGGCGGGCGATGGCGGCAGTGGAACACCGGTCGCTGGAGTTGATTCCACCCCCAGGGATTGAATGGCATTGGGTGGATCCCCGGGGCGGACTGGCCTCGCGCCGTTGTCCGGATCGATTACGACTGCCGTTCCTCGCCGGGACCGCGCCCCAGGTGAGGGCGGCCTGTGCCGGCGGCGGAAAGCCACCGTTGTGGCGGCGGGGATGGCACTGGTTGCGGGAGCGGTTGCCATGAGAAAGCCGCCATGGTGGGTTGTGCTCTTGCTCTTGTCCGTGGGCTGCACGGGGCCCTCTCCCCGGCCCTTGCCGTCGCTTGCCTCGCCGGAGGTCGGGAAGACGCCCCAGCCATGGCTGGCCCAGGCCCGACGGGCCATGGAGCGCAGGGATTGGGTGCGGGCGGAATCGAGTCTGGAACAGGCCTTGCGCATTGCCCCGCGTGATCCCGCGGTGTGGCTGGCCTTGGCCCGGTTGCGGGAGTCCCAAGGGCAATGGCAGGAGGCCGAGCGCCTGCGGGCTCGAGCCTGTCGTCTACGCCGAAGGCAAGGCGAGGTCTGCGACTGATCTCCCTTTAGGCATAACAGTCGAGACCGGCGAGGCTGACCTGGGGCTGGCGGCCGGCGCGGGCGGTACTCTCATAGGCATGGACGGCCCGGGCCCCCCGGCCGCTGGGCCGATCAGGGCCGTAAGGCAGATAACGGGCCGAAGCAGGACGTTCTCCCGTGGGGGCAGGGGGTGGGATCGGTTCCACACGGCGCGGCCGCGCCTCCGGGCGGGGGGCCGGAAGCGAAATGCCGCCGAGGGGGTTGCCGGGGTCGATGATCACCGCTCGCCTTCCTGGCCGAGAACGAGCCGAATCTTGGCACAGCCGCGGCTGTCGGACAAGCCGTCCTCCACACGGGAGGACGGCTGGCGATCAGCGACCGGGTGAACTCATTGCTCCGCCTTGGGACGGACCTTCAGCCGGGGACGGGCCGGGCGAGAGGCCAGGGGCTCCTTGGCGCCGTGGCGCTGGATCTCCAGGCGTTGACCGGCCACCCGGGCCCGGCGCAAGGTCTCCAGGACCTCCCTGGGCATGCCGCGGGGCAGGTCCACCAGGCTGTGGTCCTCGTGGATCTCGATCCGGCCGATGTGACGGCTCTGCAGCCGGGCCTCGTTGGCGATGGCACCGACGATGTTGCCGGGGCGGACCCCATGGCGGCGGCCAACGGCCAGGCGGTAGCGGGTCATGGCCATTTCACCGCGTCCCGGACGGGGAGCGGGATTGGATTCCCGAGAATGCGTCTGTCGGGGAAGATCTTCCACGAACAGCGGTGTCTCCCCCTGGGCCAGATGGGCGAGGGCGGCGGCCAGTTGCAGGGGATCGACCTCGGTTTCCCTCACCAGACTCTCCACCAGCTCCCGATAGGCGGCCCCGGCTTTTTGATTCAAGGCCTCCCGCACCCGGTCCTTGAAGCGCTCGGCCCGGCGAGCATTGACTGCGGCGGCATCGGGGACCGCCATGGGCTCGATGGGCTGGCGGGTGACTCGTTCGATGCCCTTGAGAGCACGTCGCTCGCGAGGGGTGAGGAAGAGAATGGCCTCGCCCTTGCGACCGGCCCGGCCGGTGCGGCCGATGCGGTGGACATAGGACTCGGGATCGTTGGGGGGGTCGAAATTGAAGACGTGGGTGATGCGTTCCACATCCAGGCCGCGGGCGACCACGTCGGTGGCCACCAGCAGGCGCAA
>JALSHN010000063.1 GCA_026982215.1 Gammaproteobacteria bacterium | reverse complement strand
GAACACCGGGGTGGCGATGGGCACGCCGCGGCGGAGGTTCTCGGCCAGGGTGAGCAGCTCCTCGTCGGAGAGCTCGTCCAAGGACTGGGGGTTACCCCCTTTGTCATAGATCGATTGCAGGAAGCCCCGCAACTCTTCGAGCTTGGCCTTGGCATCCAGCATCTCGCCGATACGCTCACCCAGACCCTTGGCGGCCCAGCCCAGATGAGTCTCCAACACCTGACCGACGTTCATGCGCGAGGGCACGCCCAGGGGATTGAGGACGATGTCCACCGGGGTGCCGTCGGCCATGAACGGCATGTCTTCCACCGGGACGATGGTGGAGATGACGCCTTTGTTACCGTGGCGGCCAGCCATCTTGTCACCGGGCTCGATGCGCCGCTTCACCGCCAGATAGACCTTGACCATCTTCAATACGCCGGGAGCGAGGTCGTCACCGGCGGTGATCTTGGCCTTCTTCTCGGCGAAACGACGGTCCATGTCTTCCCGCTGCTCCTCCAAGTGATCAGCGGCCTTTTCCAATTGCAGGTTGGCCTCTTCGTTCTGCAGGCGGATCTCGAACCACTTCTCCCGCGGCAGCTTGTCCAGGTAGGCGGCGGTGATCTTGGTGCCACCCTTGAGGCCTTCCGGGCCACCCTCGGCCACTTTGCCCAGCAGCATCTTGCGCAGACGCCCGTAGATGGCGTCTTCGTAGATGCGATACTGATCCATGAGGTCCTTGCGGAAATTGGCCAGCTCCGCCTCTTCGATCTCCTTGGCGCGGGCATCCTTCTCCACCCCGTCGCGGGTGAACACCTGGACGTCGATCACCGTGCCGTTCATCCCCGACGGCACCCGCAACGAGGTGTCCTTCACGTCCTGGGCCTTCTCACCGAAGATGGCCCGCAGCAGCTTCTCCTCGGGAGTGAGCTGGGTCTCGCCCTTGGGGGTGACCTTGCCCACCAGGATGTCGCCGGCCTTCACCTCGGCCCCCACATAGACGATGCCCGATTCGTCCAGCTTGGACAGCGCGGACTCACCCACGTTGGGGATGTCGGCGGTGATCTCCTCCGGCCCCAGCTTGGTGTCACGGGCCACGCAGGTGAGCTCTTCGATGTGGATGGTGGTGTAGCGGTCCTCCTCCACCACCCGTTCGGAGATGAGGATGGAGTCCTCGAAGTTGTAGCCGTTCCACGGCATGAAGGCCACCAGCAGATTCTGCCCCAGGGCCAGCTCGCCCATATCGGTGGAAGGACCATCGGCGAGCACGTCGCCCTTGGCCACCACGTCACCAGGCTTCACCAGCGGCCGCTGATTGATACAGGTGTTCTGGTTGGAACGGCTGTATTTGATGAGGTTGTAGATGTCCACCCCGGGCTCGCCGGCCTCGGTCTCCTCGTCGCTCACCCGCACCACGATACGGGCGGAGTCCACCGAATCCACCACCCCGCCACGGCGCGCCACCACGGTAACCCCGGAGTCGATGGCCACCACCTTCTCCATCCCGGTCCCCACCAACGGGGTCTCGGTCTTCAAGGTGGGCACCGCTTGGCGTTGCATGTTGGAACCCATCAAGGCGCGGTTAGCGTCGTCGTGCTCCAGGAAGGGAATGAGCGAGGCCGCCACCGAGAGGATCTGCTTGGGCGAGACGTCCATGAACTGGATCTTCTCCGGGGTGGAGAGGGTGAATTCGCCCTTGTGACGGCAAGTCACCAGATCGCCCTGGATACGGCCGTCGTCGTCCACCGGGGTGTTGGCCTGGGCGATGATGTACTGCCCCTCCTCGATGGCGGAGAGGTACACCACCTCGTCGGTCACCTTGCCATCCACCACCTTGCGGTACGGTGTCTCCAGGAAGCCGTAATCATTGGTGCGGGCATAGACCGCCAGGGAGTTGATCAGCCCGATGTTGGGGCCTTCCGGGGTCTCGATGGGACAAACACGGCCGTAATGGGTGGCATGGACGTCACGCACCTCGAAACCGGCCCGCTCGCGGGTGAGACCGCCAGGACCCAGCGCCGAGATACGCCGCTTGTGGGTGACCTCGGACAAGGGATTGTTCTGGTCCATGAACTGGGAAAGCTGGGAGGAACCGAAGAACTCCTTCACCGCCGCCGAGACCGGCTTGGAGTTGATGAGATCCTGGGGCATCAAGCCCTCGGACTCGGCCATCGCCAGGCGCTCCTTCACCGCCCGCTCCACCCGCACCAGGCCGACGCGGAACTGATTCTCGGCCATCTCGCCCACCGAACGCACCCGGCGGTTGCCCAGGTGGTCGATGTCATCCACGTCGCCGTTGCCGTTGCGGATATCCACCAGCACCTTGAGCACGTCCATGATGTCGGACTGCTCGCCCAGTTCCTTCACCAACGCCTCGATGTGCTTGTCCTTGCGCTGGCTGAGGTATTTGTAGTCGTAGAGGATGCCTGGCCCGGTGTCCTTGTCACGCCCGACCCGGCGGTTGAACTTCATCCGCCCCACCGGAGAGAGGTCATAACGATCCGGGGAGAAGAACAAGTTGTACAGCAACCCCTCGGCGGCCTCCTTGGTGGGCGGCTCACCGGGACGCATCATGCGGTAGATCTCCACCTGGGCCTCATGAGGGGTACGGGTGGGATCCAGCCGCAGGGTATCGGAGATGTAGGGACCGCGGTCCAGGTCATTGGTATAGAGGGTCTTGATCTCCCGGACGCCGTGCTCCACCAGCTTGGCATAGAGTTCTTCGGTGATCTCCTCGTTGGCACGGGCGAGCAGCTCCCCGCTGTCCTTGTCGCTCACGTTCTCGTAGAGCACTTTCCCGATCACATAATCGAGACTCACCTCCAGGGTGTCGATCTCGGCCTTGGCCAGCACCTTGATATGGCGGGCAGTGATCCGCCGACCGGCCTCCACCAGCACCTCGCCATCAGGGCCCTTGATGTCGATGGGCAAG
The DNA here is from genome assembly GCA_026982215.1 of Gammaproteobacteria bacterium. Taxonomy (GTDB): domain Bacteria; phylum Pseudomonadota; class Gammaproteobacteria; order S012-40; family S012-40; genus S140-43. Next base: position 2,423 of record JALSHN010000063.1, on the reverse strand, counting down.
GTCTGGCCACGCAAGCGATCGGCCACCACATGCAGGCGGGCGTAATCCTCGAAGAGATCGAAGGTGTCGTATTCGAAGAAAGCGGCGAGGATCTCCTCGTCGTCATAACCCAGGGCATGGAGCAACACCGTGGCCGGCAGCTTGCGCCGACGGTCGATGCGCACGAAGACGTTGTCCTTGACGTCGAACTCGAAATCCAGCCACGACCCGCGATAAGGAATCACCCGGGCGGAATAGAGCAACTTGCCCGAAGAATGGGTCTTGCCCTTGTCATGGTCGAAGAACACCCCCGGCGAACGGTGCATCTGGGAGACGATGACCCGCTCGGTCCCGTTGATGATGAAGGTGCCGTTCTCGGTCATGAGGGGAATCTCGCCCAGATAGACCTCCTGCTCACGGATGTCCTTGGGCACCTTCTGACTTTGGTTTCCCGAGGCCTCTTTGTCGTAGATGACCAGACGCAATTTGACGCGCAGGGGGGCGGCATAGGTCATGCCGCGCATCTGACACTCGCGCACGTCGAAGGTGGGCTTGCCGAGACGATAGCTGACGTACTCCAGGGCGGCGTTACCCGTATAGCTCTCGATGGGAAACACGGACGAGAAGGCCCCGTGCAACCCCACCGGCTCCCGCTCCTCGGGCGCCTTGTCCAACTGGAGGAATTTCCGGTAGGAATCCAGCTGGATGGACAACAGATAGGGAACCTTCAAGACCTCGGGATATTTGCCGAAGTCGTTACGGATCCGTTTCTTTTCAGTAAATGAGTACGCCATCAGAAGTCCTCTATCAGCACATAGAGACAAACCACACCACCGGGATCATTCCCAGGAGCCTGTCCTCATCACCACAGCGCTCGATGATGAGGACAAACGCCTGTCCGGCCAATGGAAAAAGGCCGGTGGCCCGAGGCCACCAGCCGTAGCTCGAACTGCGTTTCTCCGCCGTTCGCGAACAAGGTCTGCTCTTACTTGACCTCCACCGTCGCGCCGGCCTCTTCCAGTTGCTTCTTGATCTCCTCGGCCTCGTCCTTGGAGATGCCTTCCTTGATGGGAGAAGGCGCCTTCTCCACCAGCTCCTTGGCCTCCTTCAGACCCAGGCCGGTGATACCGCGCACGGCCTTGATCACCGCCACCTTGTTGGAACCGAAGCTGGACAGAATCACGTCGAATTCCGTCTTCTCCTCGGCAGCAGCCGCCTCACCTCCGCCCGCGGCCGGGGCAGCGACCGCGGCGACCGCGGCAGCGGAAACGCCGAACTTCTCTTCCATCGCGCTGATCAGATCCACGATCTCCATCACCGACATGTTGGCGATGGTTTCCAGGATTTCCTCTTTGCTAACAGCCATGGTTGTATTCTCCTACCAAAACAGGATGTTGGACCGAAACGAGCGATCGCCCTCAAGCGGACGCCTTCTCCTTCTCTTCCTTCAGCGCCACCAGAGTTCTCACCAACTTGGTGGGCACCGCATTGAGAGTACGCGCCAACTTCTCGATGGGCGCACGCATCACCGCCATCAACAGACTGATCGCCTCGTCACGCGTGGGCAGGCTGGCGACGGCCTTGAGCTGCTCGGGACCGAACAGCTGACCACCCACCGACACGAGCTTCACCTTCAGATGCTCGTGCTCCTTGCCGAACTCGTCGATGAGTCGAGCGGCAGAGCCGGGATCTTCGGTGGAAAAGGCCAGCAACAGCGGCCCCACCAACCCGTCTTTCATGCACTCGAACTCAGTCTCTTCCAGAGCACGGCGCGCCAAGGTGTTCTTCACCACCCGGACATACACCTGACTCTGGCGCGCCTTGGCCCGCAGCTCGTTCATCTCTTCGACGGTGAGCCCACGGTATTCGGCGGCAATGGCGGAGTATGCGCTCGCTGCGACTTGGTGGACTTCGGCGACGATCGCCTTTTTCTCTTCCAAGCTCAATGCCATACGAGTCGACCTCCGAGGTTCGCCTCAAAACGGCATGGTCTCCCATGCCCCCAATGAACGACGGCGCCCCCTGAGTGCACACTCATTCGGCCCCGTCTGCGCAGGCGGTTTCCCATTAAACGCCCGAAGGCGTACCTGCGGTCTTTGACGCACACCGGGAACCTCCTCCCCGGCGCCCCAAAGTCTGGCCCTCAAACGAGGGAAGAAAACTCCACCGGCACCCCCGGCCCCATGGTGGTGGACAGGGTGACCTTCTGCAGATACACCCCTTTGGCCGCGGCCGGCTTGGCCTTTTGAAGATCTGCCAGCAGGGCCTGCAAATTCTCCTTCAACGCCTCGGGCGAAAAATCGATCTTACCGATACTGCAGTGGATGATACCCGCCTTGTCGGTTCGATAACGCACCTGGCCGGCCTTGGCATTCTTCACCGCCGCGGCCACGTCGGGAGTGACGGTACCCACCTTGGGATTGGGCATCAGGCCGCGAGGGCCG
>JALSHN010000062.1 GCA_026982215.1 Gammaproteobacteria bacterium | reverse complement strand
GCGGGTGTGGGAATGGGGTGGCGAGGTCCACTTCGACGCCGCCGAGGTGGGCCAACCCCACCTGGGACACATCATCGAGAATCGGGTAATCCAATGGGCACTCTATCAACGGGCCCGGCGCCTCCCTGAAGTCCAATGGCTCAGCCCGGTCCGCCCCTGCCGGATCCGCTGGGAGGACGAGGCCGTCCACCTGCACCTGGACGACGGCCGCGAACTCCGCGCCCGGCTGGTGGTGGGCGCCGACGGCGCCCGCTCCTGGCTGCGCCACCAGGCCGGTATCGAAAGCCGCGGCTGGTCCTACCGCCAAATGGGGCTGGTGAGCGTGGTCCGCACCGCCCTCCCCCACCAGGAGACCGCCTGGCAACGCTTCCTGCCCGGCGGCCCCCTGGCCTTCCTCCCCCTGAGTGACGGCAGCTGTTCCATCGTCTGGAGCCTCCCCGAAGACCGGGCCCGGCGTCATCTGCAGCTACCCGACTGGGCCTTCCGCGACGCCCTCGCCCGCGCCTTCGGCCACCGCCTGGGCGCGGTGGAATGGAACGGCCCGCGGGCTGCTTTCCCACTGCGCCTCCACCATGCCCGCCGCTACACCGCCCCCCGCCTGGCCCTGGTGGGCGACGCCGCCCACACCATCCACCCCCTGGCCGGCCAAGGCGTCAACCTCGGCCTGCTGGATGCCGCCGCCCTGGCCCAGACCCTCACCGAGGCCCACCGCCGCGGTCGCGACCTGGGCGCCCATCCCCTGCTGCGCCGCTACGAGCGCGCCCGCAAGGGCGACAACTGGGGCATGGCGCTGTCCATGGACGCCTTCCACCGCCTGTTCACCCCCGCCCACCTGCCCCTGCGCCTGCTGCGCAACCTCGGCCTCGCCCAGTTCGACCGCCACCCCCTGGCCAAGCGACGGGCCATCCAGGCCGCCCTCGGCTGGCGAGGCGAGATCCCCGAACTGGCCCGTCCGCGGGTCTGAATCTCCAGCGTCGGGGAGCGAGAGGCCAAGCGATAAAACCACCGCAGTCATCGGTAGCGGTCCAACCACTCGCTCACCGCCTGCAGATAAGCCGCCTCGTCATAACGGGCAGCCCAACGGCGTAAACGTTCGGGCTCCTCCGTCTCCAACCGCGGCTTCCCCTCCAAACGCTGCATGAGGGCGACGATGCCTTCGCGATCCCGCGGCGAAAAGCGAGGGGCAGAAGAAGGCGCCACTTCATCCAAGGCCGAACCTTCCGCCACCGCCACCGGCGTACCCGCTGCCAACGCCTCCACCACTGGCACAGCGAACCCTTCCGCCAGCGACGGCTCCCACAAGCGTTCGGCACGGCGGTAGAGATCGGCCATCTGGGCATCATCCAACCCCTCGAACAGCGACAGCCGCTGGCCAGCGGCCTCCCGCAACGAAGGCGACAACCGCCCGCCCACCACCACTAACGGTGGCATACCCTCCCCCGCCCCCAACCAACTCTCGACAAAAAAAGACAGGTTTTTTCGGGGCTCAGACGAAGAGACCACCAGCCAAAAGCGTTCGGGGACATCCAACGATCGACGCGGTCGCCGGCGGCTGAGACGCACCAAGTAGGGGATCACCCGCACCCGCCCCTGGAGACGTGAATAACGACGGACACACTCCGAGGCGGTGTAATGCGAGGGGGTGATCACCTCATCGGCCCAGGCGGCCATACGCCTGTAGGCATGGCGGTAATAGCCCCCATAGAGGAGTCGGGCACTCACACGGGGATATTGCTTCGGCAAGGTCAGCGGAAAGAGGTCGTGCACCCAAGCCACCCGGTGCATGGAGTGGTGCAAAGGGCCGGGCAGGCCGCAATTGGCGGTGGAGACGAACAACGCCACCCCATCCGAGGCCAAGGCGCGAGGCAGCCAGTGATGCTCATACCACAGACATCGCCAAGGGCGCCGTACCCCTTCCAGGCTGGTACCCCAACCCGGTTGGCGCAACATGTGGTCACGAAGAAAACGGGCCGGCCCGTCGGAGTAAAAGGTCAGCCGCACCCCCGTCATCAGGCTCAAGGCCGAAATGAGCGCCCGCGTCTGGCGGCCGACAGGGGAATCTGGTGCCAGAACCACCGGACGGTAGTCCACCCCGACATGCAACTCAGCCACTAGCCATTTTTCCCCGCGCACGGAATCTCCGCCGTTACGACGGGCGACAGCAGGCACCGCTCCCATCCTGGGGACGAAAAGAAAAGACTAGCGGCCTCCGGCATCACGTCAACCCACCGTCGCTGTCTCCCCCACCCCCAGACGCCTCATCCAGGCATCGGCGGCAAACTTAGCCGCCAAAGCAGGATACCACCCCGGTGAACATCCTCCCCAGAGGGGACTGGAACCGGCGACCCCGCCACTGAGACCAGGATGCCCCGGACGGAGATCCTGATGACGCGCCACCGACTCCAACAGCCGCGCAGCCCACAACCGATAAGGCCCCCGCGGCCGGCATTCATCCAAGCGAAGGCACAAACAGGCCAAGTGTGCATTACCGCCAAGGCAATCGAAACGGCCCCGTGCACGCCAACCCGGCCCGAGGCGTCCCGGTAGTTGCGGGTGACTCCGGCCGCCCAAATAACGACGGCCCATCGCCTCCATCGCCTGAAACACCACCGAACGCAGCGCCTCGGCCAATTCCGCCGGACAATACACCGCCGCGGCCCAAAAGCCTTCCAAGGTATGGGCGATGGCGCTCGTGGAAGGCGCCTCCCCCGGCACCGTGGCCATATGGTCCACCCAACCGCCGGCCCCTACACCCGTCAAGGCCCAACGCAGGAAACTCTCCCCCGCCGCCCGATAATGCCGCCCACCAGTGGCCTCGGCCAACACCAACAACGACCACGCCACCCGGGCATCACGCGTGTGAGCCACACCGCGGGCATCATCCCGCCGCCACGCCCCGTCCGCATGCTGCACCGCCACCAGCCAATCACCGGCCCGTCGTGCCGCCCGCAAAGCGTCCTCATCCCCGTCGAAACGAAATAGCGACAACCAAGCGAACACCATCTGCCCAGTGGCCAACACCACCGGCTGGGAACGGCGCCCACGCCCCACAACCGCCCCGTCGGGCCGTTGTGCTCCCCGTGCCCAGTGCCCCATGGCACGCGCACGCCGTAACCAATCCGCCTCACCACTCCAGTGGGCATACCGCAAAAAAGTGGGGATGAGCCCCGCAGTGGTCTCCGCAGCCGCCCCATCCCACCCCTTCACCACGTGATAGCCGAAAGAACCGGCGGGATAGGCCTGATCCTGAGCGCGAGCCAACCACGCCATCACCGCCCGCAAATGGACCGTATCCTCCGCGTGGGGACGAAGATCCCCGCGGCCGTCACGCCACAAACGCCCCCACAGACGCCCGGGGCTCCCCCGCTCTTCAACCCGCATGATGCAACCCCATTCCTCCCACCCAATTCGGATGGCCCTGCCAACCCTCATCCCCCTGCCGCAGCCTCTCGTTTCCTGGCCGAAGCGAAGAAGGAATGCCTTGAGCACAAGCAATGGAGCATGCGACGGCTGAGTCCATCGGCCCTTTACCCCTCATACACCGAGATCGAAGCGACCCGAAATGGCAGCGGGCGCATCGCCCTGGCGACGCGCCCACCCACAAACCCACGGCAGCCACCCAACCACGCAACCTCTGTAAGCCCCCCATCGGCTCTCCCCCTCATGCCTCAAAAAAAATCCACCCCTACCCTGCCCGCCTCACTCACGTAAATCGCAGGATCTTGCATTCTCTGCCCAAAGTATAAACAAATTTCATCCCACCCCTGCGCCCCACCCCTTCCCCCCTCAGCCACCTATGCCCCGAGAAACAATGGGTAAAAAGCCCTCTCCGGCCCCATGATTTTCTGATATACAAATAAGGTCCGACCTATGTTAGGTGCGGCGTTTTTCGCTTAAAGTTCTTCCACCCGCCCGCCGCCCCACCTCACCGTAATTGGTATAATTTTTCTTTTTTACCCGGAGCACGACCCCATGAGCGCCTCCCGCAAGATCCTGGTCACCAGCGCCCTGCCCTATGCCAACGGCCCCATCCATCTGGGCCACTTGGTGGAATACATCCAGACCGATATCTGGGTACGGTTTCAGCGCCTGCGCGGCCACCAATGCCTCTACGTCTGCGCCGACGACGCCCATGGCACCCCCATCATGCTCCATGCCCAGAAACTGGGCCTCTCCCCCGAGGCGCTCATCGAACGCATCGGCGTGGAACATCGGGCCGACTTCGCCGACTTCCTCATCGGCTTCGACGAGTACCACTCCACCCACTCCGAGGAAAACCGCGAGCTGGCCGAATACATCTACACCCGTCTGAAAGCAGGTGGCCACATCGTCACCCGCACCATCTCCCAGGCCTACGACCCGGTGGAGGGCATGTTCCTGCCCGACCGCTTCATCAAGGGCGAATGCCCCCGCTGCGGCGCCCCCGACCAGTACGGCGACTCCTGCGAGGCCTGCGGCGCCACCTACAGCCCCACCGAACTCAAAAATCCGGTCTCGGCGGTCTCCGGCGCCACCCCGGTGGAACGGCAATCGGAACACTTTTTCTTCCGCCTGGCCGACTTCGAAGACAGCCTGCGCCGCTGGACCGACCCCGCCGCCGGTCATCTGCAGCCCGAGGTGGCCCACAAGCTGGCCGAGTGGTTCGAGGCCGGCCTCAAGGACTGGGACATCTCCCGCGACGCCCCCTACTTCGGCTTCAAGATCCCCGGCACCGAGGACAAATACTTCTACGTCTGGCTGGACGCCCCCATCGGCTACCTGGCCAGTTTCAAGCGTTACTGCGAACGCACCGGCCTTTCCTTCGACGACTTCTGGGGCCCGGACTCCACGGCCGAGGTCTACCATTTCATCGGCAAGGACATCCTCTACTTCCACGCCCTGTTCTGGCCGGCCATGCTGGAGGGGGCGGGCTTTCGCAAGCCCAGCGGCATATTCGCCCACGGTTTTCTCACCATCGACGGCCAGAAGATGTCCAAATCCCGCGGCACCTTCATCCGTGCCCGCACCTACCTCGACCACCTGGACCCCGAATACCTGCGCTACTACCTGGCCGCCAAGCTGGGGCCGGGGATCGAGGACCTGGACCTCAACTTCGAGGACTTCGTTCAGCGGGTGAATTCGGATCTCGTCGGCAAGGTGGTCAACATCGCCTCCCGCTGCGCCGGCTTCGTCCACAAGCACTTCCAAGGCCGGCTTGGCGATCGTCTGGACGCCCCCGAGCTCTACCATCGATTCGTCCAAGCCGGGGCCAAGATCGCCGAACTCTACGAGGCCCGCGCCTTCGGCCAGGCCATGCGCGAGATCATGGCCCTGGCCGATGCCGCCAACCAATACATCGACGAACGCAAGCCCTGG
>JALSHN010000061.1 GCA_026982215.1 Gammaproteobacteria bacterium | reverse complement strand
GAGCGAACGATGACCGGGGAGTCGGACAGGATGTATTGCTGGGGTGTGGTGTCCCCGCTGGCATGTGGGGGATGTTGCTGCTGTTGTCCGGGTGCGCCGAGCCGCTGCCGGACCTGCTCGCTTTCACGGGAGATTTCGATCAGCCACGCTATGAGCGGGCCGATCCGCGGTGGCCTATTCTGCGGTGGTCTCCATCTCTATGGCGCTGTTGTTGCCGACCTTTACTGACAAGCTGAACCTCAATCGAGCCGCTCGCGACACCCTCGGCTATGCACGATCACGTCTCGGCCAACGTCCTTGAAGAAAACGCGCTGAGGGGAGTGCCCCCCTCTCGCCCTTCCCTTTTTTCAATAGGGGCGATGATGGAATCTTCAAGCCCGTGGTCGGCCGTGCCCACCCGCTACCCCACCGGCGATCAACCGTGCAATCTATCCGTACGGGCTCCGGCAGATGTGGTAGGCCAGGGTGGCGTGGCAGGTGACACGAGACGACGGTGACTGAACACCGTCCCGACCACCAACATGTCTTCCAGATATCTTTGAGAAAAGAAGTCTCGTTGAAACCCACGAGATTGCTCAAGGCTCACATGGAAGTTGCCAGGCCGAAAACGGCGAGCCCCGCACGCTGGCGGGGCCCGTTGCAACAGCAAAGAGCGGGAAAGGGCTCAGGCCGTCGCCGCCTCGGAGGGCTTGAACTCCTCCAGCATGCGCTGGATCTGGAGGTCCTTGATGCGGTTCAGTAGTGCCGGGTTGATCCCCACCTTGGCCAAGCCCTCGCGGGTACTGGATTCCAGCACCTCGTCGTAACACTCGGCGATGAGGGTGGCGATCACGCCGCTCACCCGCAGGAAGGCCCCGGTGAGTTCTTGTGCCTTGGCCGGCTCGAAGGTCTCAAAGCATTTGCGCACGAAGATCTGCTGGACGTAGTTCATCATCCCCAGCATGTAGAGGTTGCGCGTCTTGCGCTTGATGTGCATCAAGGCCACGTACCACTGATATTTCCAGTAGTCCTCGTCCTTGCGGCCGGTGAACATCTGGTCGTACCAGTGGGCCAAGGTACGTTCCAGTTTGGGACGTTCCCCCTCTTCCAGTACCGAGGCCGCCTCCGGGCATGCGGTGAGCTGATCATAGAAGGCCTGAATGATCTCGGGTCTCCAGGCCCGCAGACGCTCGGCTTCGGATTCCAGGATATCCCAGTCCTCCGGACGATAACCGGTGAGCTGGCTGGCAGTGGTGATGTAATCTCCGACCAGAGTCATCACATGGCCTCGGCGACTTCGTTGAGGTGTTTGCGAATGGCGTATCGCACGCCGCCGATGACCGCGCTCTGATCGGTGACAATGGCGAGAATGTCGTCCTTCACCGTGGCCATGATCACCTTGCCGCGCTCGAACTCGGCCAAGTATTGCTCCATGAGACCGAGGGAGAACTCGGCACCCAGGCTCTCCGTGGTACCGATGGCGGTGGCCACCATGGCTCCCAGGGCATCCATGTCCACCGAAGCGGTGGAGGTCCCCTCGATGACGAAGCCGTCACGACCGATGATGGCGGCGGCGATGACGCCTTTGATGGTGAGGAACTCGCTGAGTACCTCGTTGAGGCGGTTGCCTTCGCTTTGCGCGGGGGTGATGGTCGCTACCATGTCGTCCTCCTTAAGGATCGCTGTTGGATGGGGTGGTGTAACGTATCAACGTTTCTTATTGGTTAAAGGACGTCCTCTGTCTTGCGGACCGACCCTGTTTCAGTCATGTCCTTCGATCATCCTGTGTACGAAACGCCTCGCGGATTCCCCATCCGTGGGGAGGGCGAAACGCGGCAGGATCTCGACCAGCTTAGGATAACCCGTCAGCACGTCTTCGCCCACCATTCCCAGTAGCAGTTCGCCGCGCAGATGAGGCACCAGCCGTTCCAGATGTTCGACCAGGGCAATCTCACTGCGCAAGGCATCCTGCCCCGTGGAATCAAGGGCCACAAAGCCACCATCCCAGTGGGGGTGACGCTCCAATATCTCCCCCCACCCTTCCCCAGTACTGTCCATGACCACCAGATAGGCCACCCGTTGGCGGTCTTGCACCGCCCGTACCAGCAGTGCCCCGGCCGAGGCGCCTGGATGCCAGCCGGCCACCCCCAACGCCTCGGCGAGCAGTGTCAGGGTGTGCTCCGGCATCAAGGCCAGCACCCGGTATTGACGCGTTGTGGGCGGTGTCTTGTCCAGAAAGGCATGCAGACGCGATAGGGGCAGTCCCCGGGCAGTGAGGCTGGAGATGAGCTGCAGACGATCTCCGGCGTGCCGGGTGGCTGCCAGCAGGCGATGAGCGAGGAACTCGTCCAACACATGGCGTAACTGTGACAGGGCAGCGGCGGGATTGGCGAACACCAACCGGCAGCGTGCCTGTTCCAGTTGCCGCTGTTGCTCCGCCGAGGCACCGGCCTGCGACAGCCAATGCAAAGCCTGCGAGATGAATCCCTCCAGCAGACCGCGGTACTCGCTCACCCGCGATTCGTAGTGTGCCTCCACCGTTTCGAAAAGGGTGATGGCCCGCGCGATGTCCTCGTTGGCCGCCGTGCGGTTTTCCACCATCAAACCGGCCGTCAACAGGCGTTTAAGTTGAGCAAATTCCTCTGGAAAATAGAAATCCGCTCCCAAGCGCACGTTCGCTTGATAGCGCAGCACCAGACCGGCCGGATTATTCACTTTGGGTTCATCGGGCTTGGGATAGGCGGACATGGTGGAGTGCCTTTGTCGTTTGGATTGGGATAGGATCAATCTTACATGAGCCCCGCTCCCTGCGTGTTACTATATCCCCAGCCGGGGAGAGTTGACAAATCCTGAAGGAAGGCCGTTCACGGCCCATGAATCTGTCGTTAATAGACGAAAAACTTACAAATGTATTCAGAATACTTCTTATTGAAAAAATCCCCCTTTCAACTGTTGTTGGACACCGACATGGTGTATTGGGGGGACGGCCTGAAGGCCGTGTGGGGAGAGATCACGCGTCACTTGGGTAATGGGCAGAGTCCCCAGTTCATTCAAGGACAGGCGGGCAGCGGCAAGACCCTGTTGTTGCATCTGCTGGCCCTGCGCAGCATCGAGCTGGGGCACAATTGCGCTTACATCGACGCCGCCGATCGCAAGGCCGACCTCTTCGAGAGCCTCTCTCAGGCCTATGGCCTCGATTACCCCACCAGGAGTGAGGAGCAGTATCTCACCTGGTTCGAGAGCTTCCTTGCCTCCTCCCGCCTGGGTGGGGTACAGAACGTCTTATTGCTGGACAACATGCACCGTCTCGACGAGGCGTCGCTGCAAAAGCTGGTCTATCTGGTGCGGATCCGTATTGACAATACCCCGCTGCTTCATGTGGTGGCCGCCAGTGATCCGCAGCTTCCGGAGCATGTCCATGCGGTATTGGCAGACCACAAGATTCCCTTGCAGCCCCATCGCCTGGTGGCGCTGACCGAAGAAGAGACCGGGGCTTATTTGTGCCACCGCCTTCGCTGCGCCGGTCATGCCGACGGCGATCTATTCGATAGCGAAGTGGTCCGCTGGATCCACGACAAGAGTCGCGGGTTGCCGCGGGAAATCAATTTCTACGCCGACCTGTTACTCACCCATGCCTTTCTGCAACGGGAGCCGCGGGTTGGCGAATCACTCATCAAACGCGTGGACCCGTCCTACGCGCTGCAGGGACAACGATTGCGGCCGGTTGCTGAACCGGCGATCAGCAGCGGCTCGGACGAGCAAGGTCCGCCGCTTTCCGAGAGGGATCCCTCCCCCGAGGGCATGCCGCCCCTCGACGAGTCGGGGCCGTCGTTTCCCCAGGCGGAGACCGCGGCACCCGCCGCCATCGAGGCGGACATCGGTCGTATCGAAAAGGGACATGACGGCGAGCCCGTCGCCTCCCCGGTCGCTGCCGATGCCTCTCCCTCCACCGTGGAACGAACGGGCACGCTCCCCGAGACGTCCCCCGATTCTGCCCCGGTAGCACCGGCGAAGCACGAAGTGAGGGGGGATGCGAGCCTGTCCCGGGAGCCCCTCCAACCCCTCTCGTCCCCTGTCCAGGAACCCGCCATCGACGTGGACAAATTGGGGGAGCTGCCGCTGGCGCAAGAAACGGCGGCCCGCATCGAGGAGACGCCCGAGACAGGGGAGAAAGCCAAGGAATCGACGCCCCCTCCCCCGCCCACGTCTTCCGAACCCGAGGCGCCCCGAGTGACGGGAGATCAGCAGGCCGGAGGCGGACGGCGCTGGCTGTTCATCGCCGTGGCCGCCTTGCTGATGATCGCCTTTGCCGGTGCCGTATTGCTTTCTTCCCGCCTGCCAGGCAATGCGCCCAAAGAGATGACGGTCGAGCGATCCTCCACTGAGCCCACACCCGTGGTACGCGAGGAAGAGCCCCCGGTCGCCGCCCGGACTCAGGCCGAAGGAACAACGGAGACGGTGGCTTCGACGCCGTCCCAGCCCCCGGCCGATGCCACGGCTGAAGCGGTGAAGGCGCCGCCCGTGCAGAAACCTGAGCCTGAACGTTCCGCGCCCGTCAAGGAGTCCAAGCCCTCCGAGAAGACCTCGGGCGGCGAGAGCCGTCTGGCCCGAAAAGAACCCTCACCGCCCCCCAAGACCGCGGACCGGAACGAACGCCGGCCAGCCCCCCCAACGGAGAAATCTCCTGCCGAAGGCCCCCGCGACTCGACGCCTCCCGACAGCAAGGTGGCGGAGAGGCGTGATGCGCCCACCCGGCTCGCCCGGACCACTCCCGCGTCGGCACAAGAGGAGGTGGCGTCTTCGCCGCAACAGGAGGATTCCACTGAGTTCGCCCGCTTCTCCCCGACTCAGGAACAGGCCGACCACTTGCTGCCGTTGGCGGCCCTGGACAGTTTGGTGCGTCGCTTCCAGTGGGCCTATGAAAACGGCGATGAAAATCTGCTCGCCGAATTGTTCGACCAGGCCATCCGTACCAATGAGAGTGAAGGACGGGAAAACATCATCGGTGAATACCGCCAGTTCTTCAGCATCACCCAGGCACGACGCCTGGAGATCGGACCGGTGGAATGGCAGACTTCGGGCACCACGGCCACCGGGGTGGCGCGCTTCACCGCCCACGTGGTGACCACCAAGGGGCGGGAGCGCACTTTCCATGGCACCTTGACCATCGAGACCCGCTCCACGCCTCAGGGCTTGCGGATCACCGCCCTCTTCTATCGCTACGACAGTTGACGATGCGCCGAAAAACCTTGCCGATCGCAGTCGCCTGTCTTCTGGCCTGGTCTGGTCTCGCCGCGGCCGAAGTGCTGAGGCTGGCCGTGCTCGGCATGCCACTGGAAGATCTGGAAGAAGAACTCGCCCCACCTCCTCCCCCCCCGGCCGCGCCTCCCCCCCTCCCC
>JALSHN010000060.1 GCA_026982215.1 Gammaproteobacteria bacterium | reverse complement strand
CAGCCGCCGCTCCCGGCCCCCCAGGCCCCGGTGGACGGCATTCACATCCAGCTCCACCGTTCCGGCCCAACGTGGCCCCTCGTAGGCCCCGGCGGCACGCCAGTGGGGGCCACCGAAGGCCCCGCTTCCATCCGGCCAGGGTGTGCGCCCGGCGAACAGATCCCGGCCCACCAGTGCCCAGCGCCAGTGGAAACGGAAACTCCCCGCCAGGCCCAGATCCATGTCCAGGCGGGCATCGTGGGCGGAGCGCAGCACCGGGGCGGAGGGATCGGCCAGTGCCGGATCCTCCCGCGCGGCCCGGGGACGCAGGCTCACCAGCTTGGGCGTGAGACCCAGGGCGATCCGCATCCCCCGCCCGGCTCGATCCACCAGCAGCCGGGCCACATCCGCCCCACTCTCCACCCGCCACAACTCTCGGGTCACCAGCCGCCCCTCCTCCAGCCCCTGGATGCGCTGGAAACGCGCCTGGGCGAAGGCCCCCAGGGCCAGCGGCAGCCGCGGTAGCCCCAGCTCACCCCCCAACAGCCGTTGATCGGTCACCGCCTCTCCCCCGTCCCACGGGGTACGGAGGGTCCGCGGGCTCCAAAAGAGCCGCAGCCGCACGTCCTCCCGGCCGCTGTAGAGTGCCCCGGCGGCTGGATTGCGCCGCGGGTGATAACCGTCGAACCATGCCGTTCCCCCCCCGGCCGCGGCCAGGCGCAGCGGATCCATCGGCGCCGGAGGAAGGGCATGGGCGAAGGAAGCGGCCCAGAGCCACAGTACGAGCAAGGGGAGCAAGGGCATGGCGCGATTGTAAGCAAGGCGAAGGAGGGGGGGAATCCTCGCTACCAAACACAATACCCATTAACCGAGGCTGAACCATTCTTGACACCCCGAGTGGGACCATGGCATAAAGACGCAGCCTTACTCGATGGGCATCCGCCCAGCGAGTGCCGGGATCGCCGTTTTCGGCGTTACTGTGCCCTCGACGGGTCCGCTCGTCGATGGAAGGGGGGAAAATTCCGATTTTGGGAGGAGACAAACGATGAAAAGCAAATGGTTGGGTATCCCGGCTGCGGCCGTGCTGGTGTTCGGTGTGAGTACTGCGCAAGCCGCCGACATGCCGCCGCTGGCCAAGAAGAGCGGTTGCACCGCCTGCCACGCCATCGATCGCAAGGTGGTGGGGCCGTCCTGGGTCGACATCGCCAAGCGCTACAAGGGTGATGCCGGCGCCAAGGCCTCCCTGGTGGCCAAGGTGAAGAAAGGTGGCAAGGGCAACTGGACGGAAGTCACCAAGGGCGTTCCCATGCCTCCGTACTCCCCGCGGGTGAAGGACGCCGACATCGAAGAGCTGGTGGATTTCATCCTCAATCTCTGATTCTTCGATTCTTCCCGAAGGGCGAAAGCCAGCCGGAAACGGCTGGCTTTTTTCATGCCCGCCGTTTTTGCGGGATTTCCAGGGGCGGAGAGAGGGACTGCAACAGCGCCAGCATCGCCTCGGGGGGCTTACCGGCCCCCATGGCAGGTGACCGCTGCCGCTGCAAAATACGCATGGCCCAGAAGCCCGCCGCCGCATGACGCAGCAGGGCGGGCCAGGCACGGCGTTCCTCGCGCCTCAAGGGCCGCAGCGCCTGATAGCCGGCCCACAAGGCCGCCAGCCGCACAGGATCCAGGCCCTTGTCCCCACGGCACCAGTCCAGGGCGGTGACGGCCAGATCCAGGGCCAAGGTCCCCGCGCCCGCAGCGTAGAAATCCAGCACCGCGTGCAGGCGTGGGCCGCGAAACAAGGCATTGTCCCGAAACAGATCACCGTGAACGGGGCCGCGAGGCAGGGCGGCGAATCCCGCGGCGGCCGCCGCCGTGCTCAAGGCGCGGCGCTGGCGCGGCGTGAGCCGGGTGGCTTGGGCCAGCGCTCGCGGAATCAAGGGTTGCAGGGGCGCCGAGGTGGGCACCCCGGCATCGAGCGCGGTGGTGTGCAGCCGACCGAGGAAAGCCCCGATCTCCCGGCACTGGTCCAAGGTCGGTCGGAGGGGGTGTTCGCCCGCCAGCCAGGGCGTGACTACCACCGGTCGCCCCGCCAACGACTCCACCAGTCGACCGCGGCGGCTGGCTCGAGGGGCGGCCACCGGCAATCCCTGCCGATGCAGCCGCTGAACCCAGCGCAGGCGTCGCTCGGCCACGTCGGCGGTTTGTGATTCCACCAGGGTGAGGGCGAAGCGGCCTCGAGCCGTCTCCAGCCGATAGGTGCTGTTCTCGCTACCGGTGGCGATGGGGGTCGGCCGTAACGGCAACGGCAGGTCGAACAGGCCGGCGAGCTCGGCCTCGTCAGCCTCGCTGAGGGGGGTGTAGACGGCCAAGGCTCACCAGCGCAGCAACACCCAGGAAGGAACCGGCATATTGGGGTCCAGATCGTCCTGGCGGGAATCCATCACCCCGTCGCCGTCGTTGTCGATGAGGTAGTAGGGCGGGCCCTTCTTGGGGGTGATCTTGATCATGAACAGGCGCCCGTTGATGCGATATTCCTCCACCGGCTGCTGCGGGCGCGGCTGGATGACCACCGCCCCGTCCTCATCGGCAAGGGAAGGCGGTTGGGCGGAAACGGCACCCGCCAGCAGGAATCCGACAACGGTGGTGAATGTGCGCATCGGTCGATGATAAAGCAGCCGGGCTCACAGCTCCAGCATGGCCTCGCGCTCCTCCTTGGAGGGCTCGAAACCGCGGTCCTCGTAATGGGCGAAGATGGCATCCACCACCTCCTTGGGGGTGTTCAGCACCTGGATGAGATCGAGGTCGGTGGGATCGATCATCTTTTCGGTCACCAAGGCGGTCCGCAGCCACTCCAGCAGCCCTTCCCAGAACGGAGCGTGCACCAGGATGATGGGAATGCGCCGGGTCTTGCGGGTCTGCACCAGGGTGAGGATCTCCGCCAGCTCGTCCAAGGTGCCGAAACCGCCGGGCATGACCACATAGGCCGAGGCATATTTGACGAACATCACCTTGCGGGAAAAGAAGTGGCGGAAGGAAAGAGAGATGTCCTGATAGGGGTTGCCCGACTGTTCGTTGGGCAACTGGATGTTCAAGCCGACACTGGGGGAACGCCCTTCGTAGGCCCCCTTGTTGGCCGCCTCCATGATCCCCGGTCCACCACCGCTCACCACCGAAAAGCCGGAATCGGACAGCTCGCGGGCGATGTCCACCGTCAGGCGGTAATACGGATGGTCCTCGGGGGTGCGTGCGGAACCGAAGATGCTCACCGAGGGCTTGATCTGCGCCAGCCGCTCGAAGCCCTCCACGAACTCGGCCATGATTTGGAAGATCTTCCAGGACTCTCGCGTCAGTACGGTATCATTGATGGGAGCAAGGCTGGGGTGGTTGAGCTTTTTTCGATCCATACGGTCAATCCTTCGTTTCCGAGTCCAAGGTGAACATGTCACACAAGCCGCTGATCTTGGTGGACGGCTCCTCTTATCTCTACCGCGCCTTCCACGCCATGCCCGCGCTGGCCGATTCCAAGGGCCGGCCCACCGGCGCCGTCTACGGTGTCGTCAACATGCTGCGCAAGCTCATCCGCGACTATCAGCCGGAGTACATGGCGGTGGTGTTCGATGCCAAGGGCAAGACCTTCCGCGACGCGATGTTCGAGGACTATAAGGCCCATCGGCCGCCCATGCCAGCCGAGTTGGAAGCACAAATCGAGCCGTTGAACCAAGTGATCCGTGCCATGGGCATCCCGGTGCTGACGGTGGAGGGCGTGGAGGCGGACGACGTCATCGCCACTCTGGCCCGGGAGGCCGAAGAGAAGGGGATGGACGTGGTGATCTCCAGCGGCGACAAGGACCTGGCGCAATTGGTGAACGAGCACGTGGTGGTGGTCAACACCATGAACGACCTAGTGCTGGACCGGGCTGGTGTGGAGGCGAAGTTCGGCATTCCACCCGAGCGCATCGTCGACTGGCTGGCCCTGGTGGGTGACAGCTCGGACAACATCCCCGGCGTCCCCGGCGTCGGCCCCAAGACGGCGGTGAAATGGATCAAGCAGTACGGCAGTCTGGATGAGATCGTTACCCATGCCGACGAGATCAAGGGCAAGATCGGCGACAAGCTGCGCGCCAATCTGGATCAGTTGGCGCTGTCGCGGCGTCTGGCCACCGTGCGTCGGGACGTTCCCCTGGAGGTGGGAATCGAAGACCTGCGCCTGAAGTCGCCGGACCAGGAGCGGCTGCTGACCCTGTTCCGCGAACTGGAATTCAAGACCTGGCTCGCCGAGCTGCTGGAACAGCAACAGGCTGCCGGAGAGGCCGACCCCCCGGCGGTGGACTACGAACTGATACTCGATCGCCCCACCCTGGAACGCTGGCTGGAACGGCTGGGTCGTGCCGAGCTGCTGGCCCTGGACACCGAGACCACCTCGCTGGACTACATGGAGGCCGAGCTGGTGGGAATCTCCTTTGCCGTCGCCCCGCTGGAGGCCGCCTATCTGCCCTTGGGGCACGACTATCCCGGTGCCCCGCAGCAGCTCGACCGCGAGGAGGCCCTGGCCCGGCTGCGCCCGCTGCTGGAGGATCCCGAGCGTCCCAAAGTGGGGCACAACCTCAAATACGACCTGAGCGTCCTGGCCCGTCATGGGGTGGAGCTCGCCGGCATCCGCCACGACACCATGCTGGAATCGTATGTACTCGATGCCGCCGCCAACCGCCACGACATGGACACCCTGGCGCTCAAATACCTCGGCCACAAGACCATCGCCTATCACGAGGTAGCCGGCAAAGGGGCCAAACAGATCGGTTTCCACCAAGTTCCGCTGGAACAGGCCGGCCCCTATGCCGCCGAGGACGCCGACATCACCCTGCGCCTGCACCAGGCGCTGTGGCCTCGTCTCGAGGACCAGCCACGGCTGCAACGGCTCTATCAACAGATCGAGATCCCATTGGTGCCGGTGCTCTCGCGCATGGAACGCACCGGCGTACTCATCGACGTCGCCCGCCTCGAGGCCCAGAGCGCCGAGCTGGCGGAGAAGCTGGCCGCCATCGAGGCCGAGGCCCACCAGGTCGCCGGGGGGGCCTTCAACCTCGGATCACCGAAACAGATCCAAGAAATCCTCTTCGGGCGCCTGGGGCTTCCGGTGATCGCCAAGACCCCCAAGGGTCAGCCCTCCACCGCCGAGGCGGTGTTGCAGGAGTTGGCCGAGCGGGGCTATGAGCTGCCGCGATTGATCCTGGAACACCGTGCCCTGGCCAAGCTGAAATCCACCTACACCGACAAGCTCCCCGCCCAGGTGAACCCCGAGACCGGCCGGGTGCACACCTCTTACCACCAGGCAGTGGCCGCCACTGGACGGCTGTCCTCCTCCGACCCCAACCTGCAGAATATCCCGGTGCGCACCCCCGAGGGGCGGCGGATCCGCCAGGCCTTCATCGCCCCCGAGGGGTACCTGATCCTCGCCGCCGACTACTCCCAGATC
>JALSHN010000059.1 GCA_026982215.1 Gammaproteobacteria bacterium | reverse complement strand
GCTTCTGTTCTGGTCCACCGTAGTCACGGCCCAGCCGGTGGAAACCGTCACCGTGGCCGCCCAGGAGCTGCCCCGCCAACGGGTTCTCGACGGGGTAGTGGAGGCGGTGCGTCAGGCCACGGTCTCAGCCCGCATCACCGGCGAGGTGGCGGCGGTATTCTTCGATGTGGACGAATTCGTCCCCAAGGGCAAGGTGATCCTGCGTTTCAAGGACACCGAGCAAAAGGCCCGCCTGGCCCGCGCCCGCGCCGCCCTGAAGGAGGCCGAGGCCCGCTTCGCCGATGCCAAGCAAGAATTCGACCGGATCAGCGGCCTGTTCCAGAAGAAGGCCGTCTCCAAGGCCGAGTTCGATCGCGCCAAGGCCGGCCTGGAGGCCGCCGAGGCCCGCATCGAGGCCGCCCGCGCCGCCCTGGCCGAGGCCGAGGAACAGTTGGCCCACACCGTAGTACGCGCCCCCTACGCCGGTGTGGTCATCGAACGTCACGTGGAGGCCGGGGAGACGGTGCGGGTGGGACAACCGCTGATGACCGGCCTGTCGCTGGAGAAACTGCGGGTGCGGGTGGACGTGCCGCAGACGGTGATCGATGCCGTGCGCCGCCACCAGAACGCCACCGTGGTCCTGGCCGACGGCACCGAGCTGATCCCTGAATCATTGACCATCTTCCCGGTGGCCCACACCGCCTCCCATACCTTCCGGGTGCGCCTGCGCCTGCCCGAGGGCCGGCACGGCCTCTATCCGGGGATGCTGGTGAAGACCCGCATCGAGGTGGGCCGCGAGCGGCGCTTGGTGGTCCCCGCCCGGGCCGTGGCCCATCGCTCCGAGGTCACTGCGGTGTATGTGGTGGACGAGGAAGGCCGGGTCCGCATGCGCCAGGTACGCCTGGGCCGTCTGCTGGCCGACGGCCGCCAGGAGATCCTCGCCGGCCTCGAGGCCGGTGAACGGGTGGCGCGGGACCCGATCCGCGCCGGCGTGGTGTTGAAACAGCAGGCGGAGGCGAAATGAGCGTGCAACAGAAACTGGGGGTCTCCGGCTCCATCGCCAAGAAGTTCCTCCACTCCGAGATCACCCCCCTGCTGGCCCTGGTGGGGCTGCTGCTGGGCTTTCTGGCGGTGATCATCACCCCCAAGGAGGAAGAACCGCAGATCAACGTCACCTTCGCCAACGTGTTCATCCCCTTCCCCGGCGCCACCGCCGAAGAAGTGGAACACCTGGTGGCCGGCCCGGCGGAACAGATCCTCTCCGAGATCAAGGGGGTGGAGCACGTCTACTCGGTCTCCCAGCCCGGGATGGCGGTGCTCACCGTGCGCTACGAAGTGGGCGAGGACCGCACCGCGGCCATCGTCCGCCTCTACAACAAGATCTTCTCCAACGAGGACTGGCTGCCGCCCAACAGCGGCGTTGGCAGACCCATCATCAAACCCAAGGGCATCGACGACGTCCCCATCGTCACCCTCACCCTGTGGACCGAGGACGAGAGCCGCGGCGCCTTCGAGCTGGCCCAGGTGGCCCACGCCATCGAGGCCGAACTCAAGCGGGTACCCGGCACCCGCGACATCTACACCATCGGTGGCCCCGACCGGGTGGTGCATGTGCTGCTGGATGCCCAGAAACTGGCCGGCTACGGCCTCGACCTCGGCGACCTGCAACGGGCGCTGTCGGCGGCCAACACCTCCCGGGACGCCGGCAGCGTGGTGCGTGAAGACGCCGAGATCCTGGTCCAGGCCGGCACCTTCCTCAGCACCCCCGAGGAGATCGCCGATCTGATCGTCGGCATCCACGACGGCCGCCCCATCTATCTGCGCGACGTGGCCGAGGTGCGCCACGAACCGGACGCCCCGGAACACTACGTCTGGTTCGGCACCGGACCGGCCGCCGGAGAAAAAGGCCTCCAGGCCCAAGGCACCTTCCCCGCCGTCACCGTGGCCATCGCCAAGAAACCGGGCGAAAACGCCGTCAAGGTGGCCGAACAGGTCATCGAACGCCTGGAGCAACTCAAGGGCATCTTCATCCCCGAGGGGGTGAACGTCACCGTCACCCGCGACTACGGCCAGACCGCCAACGACAAGGCAATGACGCTGATCAAAAAGCTGTTCTTCGCCACCCTGGTGGTGGTGTTGCTGGTGCTGGTCACCCTCGGCTGGCGCGAGGCCTTCATCGTCGGCACCGCCATCGCCATCACCCTTGCCCTCACCCTGTTCGCTTCCTGGGCCTGGGGCTTCACCTTGAACCGCGTCTCCCTGTTCGCCCTCATTTTCTCCATCGGCATCCTGGTGGACGACGCCATCGTGGTGGTGGAAAACATCCACCGCCACATGCAGATGGGCGGCAAGAGCCTCTCCGAGGCCATTCCCCTGGCGGTGGACGAGGTGGGCGGCCCCACCATCCTCGCCACCTTCACCGTGGTGGCGGCCCTGCTGCCCATGGCCTTCGTCACCGGCCTCATGGGACCTTACATGAGCCCCATCCCCATCAATGCCAGCATCGGCATGGTGATCTCGCTGGCGGTGGCCTTCGTGGTCACCCCCTGGCTCACCTATCGGGTGCTCAAGAAGGTCGCCGAACGCCATGCCCATCACGGCGGTGGTAACGAAGTGGACGAGGAGATCAAGGACCGCACCACCCGCCTCCTCTACGGGCTGTTCCAGCGCCTCATGCGGCCATTCCTGCGCGGCAAACAGGGGCGGCTACCCCGCTGGATCCTCGGCGGGGTGGTGATCCTGCTCATCGCCGGCTCGGTGGGCCTGGCGGTGAACCAGACGGTGATCCTCAAAATGCTGCCCTTCGACAACAAATCGGAGTTCCAGGTGGTGGTGGACCTCCCCGAAGGGGCCAGCGTCGAACGCACCGCCCGGGTGCTGTCCGAGCTGGGCGACTATCTGGCCACCATCCCCGAAGTCACCGACTATCAGGCCTACGCCGGCACCGCCGCCCCCATCAACTTCAACGGCCTGGTGCGCCAATACTACCTGCGCAGCCAGGCCAACCAGGGCGACATCCAGGTGAACCTGGTGGACAAGCACCTGCGTGAGCGCAAGAGCCACGAGATCGCCCAGGCGGTGCGTGAACCGCTGCAGGCCATCGGCGAGCGCTACGGCGCCAACGTCAAGATCGTCGAAGTGCCACCCGGCCCGCCGGTGCAGGCCCCGCTGGTGGCCGAGATCTACGGACTGGATTATCACGGACAGATCGAGGTGGCGAAAAAGATCCGCGCCGTGTTCGAATCCACCCCCGGCATCGTCGATGTGGACGATTCGGTGGAGGCCCCCCAGGCCAAGTGGATCCTGGCGGTGGACCGCCAACGTGCCGCCCTGCTGGGGGTGGATCAGGCCCGCATTGCCGAGGCCATCGCCGTGGCCCTGCGCGGCGGTGACGTCACCCAGCTCCACAATGCCAAGGTGAAACACCCCATTCCGGTGCGTCTGGAGTTCCCTCTGGCCGACAAATCCGACCTCGACGCTCTGCTCGCCCTGGAGCTGCGCGGCGCCGGCGGTGCGATGGTCCCCCTCTCCGAGGTGGTCCAGGTCCGCGAGGCCACCCGCGAGGTGAGCCGTTACCACAAAGACCTGCTACCGGTGGTCTACGTCACCGCCGACAAGGCCGGGGAGAACGACAGCCCCCTCTACGGCATGTTCACCATCCTCGCCGAGCTGAAGAAGCTGGACCTCAGCCCCCTCCAGGAAGGGCCGGTGGACCAGTACCTCATCAGCCAGCCGGACAACCCCTACCGCTACGGGCTGAAATGGGACGGCGAATGGCAGGTGACCTACGAGACCTTCCGCGACATGGGCCTGGCCTATGCCGTGGGCCTGGTGATCATCTACCTGCTGGTGGTGGCCCAGTTCCGTTCCTACCTGGTGCCGGTGATCATCATGATCCCCATCCCGCTGACCATCATCGGCGTGATGCCCGGCCATGCCCTCATGGGGGCGCAGTTCACCGCCACCTCCATGATCGGCATGATCGCCCTGGCCGGCATCATCGTGCGCAACTCCATCCTGCTGGTGGACTTCATCAACGAAGAACGCGCCCGGGGGCTGGAGTTCGAAGAGGCCGTGGTCCGAGCGGCGGCGGTGCGCGCCAAGCCCATCGCGCTGACCGCCCTGGCGGCCATCCTCGGGGCCTTCTTCATCCTCGACGACCCCATCTTCAGCGGGCTGGCCATCGCCTTGATCTTTGGCATCCTGGTCTCCACCCTGCTGACCCTGCTGATCATCCCCATCATGTACTACGCCTTCCGCCACAAGCGGGCGTAAGCAGGAAACCAGCCACCCCCCGGGGCTCCCCGGGGGGGGTCATTGCCGGGACAATTCGACCCGCGACAACCAGCCGCGCAGAAACTTCTCCTGAGAGGGATTGCGCTCGGTCACCTCCAGATAATGTTCCCCCTGCAACAGATTGCACAGCTTGAGCACGTAGGGACCGTCTCCCCGGGAAAGGCAACGACTCAAGGTGAACAAGGTCTTCGGCCCGAACAGGCCGTCCTCCAACAGATCGGGGAAATCACGCTGATTGCGATTGAGGAGATTGAGTGCCCGCTGGAGAAAGATCACCGCTCGATGCACCCCCATGTTCACCGCGGTGTCGAACAACTCGTCGGCCAAGGCCTGATCGGGGATACGATCCCCCCACAGCCGATCCCAGAATTGAGTCCGATAGAAGGCCGCCACCTCGGCCTGCAACACCTCATCGGCGGCCAAACGCTTCTCCAACCCCCGCTTACCCTTCTTCTTGGCCATGTCCACCCGCACCCAACCGGGCCAACGGGGATGAAAACGCCGGGAGATCCCGCGGTAGGTCTCGCCACCTGGGTCATCGGCATCGAACACATAGCCCCCCTCGTGACGCAACACCACGGGCAGACTCAAATCGAAACGTGCCATATCATCTCCTCCTCTCCCAATCCGCCTAGCATACCGGGGGGAATGGCTCTGATAGAATTCCCCGCATGGCCGATACCCTGAACCCCAGCCAACGCGCCGCGGTACGCCACATCGACGGCCCCCTGCTGGTCTTGGCCGGGGCCGGCAGCGGCAAGACCCGAGTCATCACCCACAAAATCGCCTACCTGGTGAGCGAATGCGGCCTCCCGGCGCGCTCCATCTGCGCCGTCACCTTCACCAACAAGGCCGCACGGGAAATGAAAGAACGCCTCGCCCGCCGCCTCGACGATCGCGCCCGCCGCGGGCTGATCGTCTCCACCTTCCACACCCTGGGGCTGAACCTGATCCGCAAGGAACTCAAGGCCTTGGGACTCAGGGCCGGCTTCTCCATCTTCGATGCCCAAGACAGCGCCGCCCTGCTGCGCGAGCTGCTGCAACAAGACGACGAAGACGCCGCAGTAATCGCCAACGCCCAGGCTCTGATCTCCCAATGGAAGAACGACCTCATCGAACCGGCCCAGGCCCTCTCCCGCGCCGAAGACGAGTTCAGTGCCCGCATCGCCCGCCT
>JALSHN010000058.1 GCA_026982215.1 Gammaproteobacteria bacterium | reverse complement strand
CTGCCCTGGTCTGCGAAGGCGAGATCCGCATCGCCATTCACCAGGAACGCCTGGACGGGCAGAAATACAGTCTGGGACTGTCGCTGCAGGCCGCCGAAGACCCGCGTCGCGTCCAGCCGCCGTGGGAAGCGGTGCGTTACTGCCTCGACGGTGTGGGGATCGGATGGGACGACATCGCCACCGTCACCGCCAACCTCCCCGGTGAAGACCACGGTCCCGAGATTCTCGCCGCCCAACTCCCTCCCGGGTTGGAAGGGCGCATCCGCTGCCTGCCCAGCCATCACCTGGCCCACGCCTACAGCGCCTACTGGCCTTCCGGTTTCCCCGAGGCCGTGGTCCTGGTGGCCGATGCCAGCGGCAGCACCCGCGACGGCCTCACCGAATCCTACAGTCTCTACCATGCCCAGGGCGAGCAACTCACCCCCCTCCATCAGGAACGGGTCCCCAGCCACCTGGCCGGCCTGGCCACCCTCGGATTCCTCTACGAAGAAATCAGCCGCCGCGCCGGCTTCGTCACCCGCGTGGGTGGGGTGAGCATCCCCGAGGCTGGCAAACTCATGGGCCTGGCCGCCTATGGCGGCCCCCAACACCGCTGGCCGCGCTGGATCACCCCCCGTCCTGGAGACTACTCGCTGGACATCCCGGCCTACGACATCTTCCTCGACCTCGCTGCGCTGGAAAAACACTACGACGACGGCAGCGGCAAGGCCTACCTCCGCCCCTATCTGGTGGACCTGGCCTGGAAGATCCAGCACGAACTGGAAGAGGCCTTGCGCCACCTGGTCTCCCTGGCGGTGGCCGAGACTGGAGTCCGCCGCTTGTGCCTCGCCGGCGGTGTCGCCCTCAACTCGGTGGCCAACTACACGCTCTATCGAGAGCTGGAACTGGACGACATCTTCGTCTTTCCCGCCGCCGGAGATGCCGGAATCGCCGCCGGAGCCGCCCTGTGGGCCTACGCCCAGTCCGGGGGAAGGGAGCGCCCGCCGCTCACCCGGGCCACCCTGGGCCGGCGCTACGATGACGATGAAGTGGAACGGGCGGTGGAAGCGCGGCGCGAACGGTTGCACGGCGAGCGGCTGGACGACGACGGCTTGTTGCAGCGTGCCGCCGAGGCCCTGGCCCGCGGCCACGTGGTGGCCTGTTTCCGTGGCGGCAGTGAATTCGGTCCCCGCGCCCTGGGACACCGCTCTATCCTCGCCGATCCCGTGCTGGCCGACATGAAGGCCATTCTCAACGCCCGGGTGAAATTCCGCGAGGCCTTTCGCCCCTTTGCCCCGGTGATCCCGCGAGAACGCATGGGCGAGGTCTTCGAGCGCGACGTCCCCGCCCCCTTCATGCTCCTGGTCGCACCCATCCGCAGCGCCTGGCGTTCCCGGATCCCCGCAGTGACGCACGTCGACGGCAGCGGCCGGGTCCAGACCGTCACCACCGAAGACAACCCCTTCCTCCACGCCCTCTGTCTGCGCCTGGCCGAGCACCGCGGCGATCCCCCGGTCCTGCTCAACACCAGTTTCAACGTCGCCGGCCAACCCATCGTCGAGACCCCCGGGCAGGCCATCGACACCTTCCTTGCCAGCGACATCGACTACCTCATTCTCGAAGACCGCTGGATCAGCAAACGCGACCGTCCCCCGGCCGACTACCAGGCTCACCGCGCCCGCCTCGAGCGCGAGACGCTGCCCCGCGGTCTGCCCGAGGGGGCCGACTATCCCGAACACCTCGTCGAGGCCCTGGATCGTGCGCTGTTTCATGGCGAGGCCGAGGACTCCCCATGGAGCGACGAAGAACTGGACCGCCTCTCCCTGGAAGGGGCGCGCTACAAACCGCTCGCCCGTCGCCATCGCCGACTGCCCCATGGTCTCCGCCTCCCCGCCCATCGGCGAGAAGGACGCCTCATACTCCACCCACGGGGCGAGAGCCTGTGGTTGGGAAAAAGGGGCGAGGAGGCCCACCTGGACTGGGATGAAGCCCAGTGGTTCATCGCTGAATGGAGCGACGACGACACCGCCCGCGAGGCCCTGCGGCGCCATCAGGGACTCAGCCACCGTCAGGCACGGCGTTTGAGGGCACGTATTCGACAACTCCTGGGGGACCCCCTTCCCCGATTGGCCGAGGCCGAGCCCCTGCCGCCCCCGGCGCGGCGGACCCTGGAGCCCTTCGCCGATCCCGACTTCCGCCTCCATCGCCGGCTGGAGGATCTCCATGACCATCTGCAGGGGCTGGGATACCGGGAGGAGGCGCTATGCCGCCGTCTCGACCTGGCCAGTCTGCAGCGTCTGGAACCCACCTGGCTGCCCTATCTCGATCGCTACCACCTGGGACAGGACCCCCTCGATGACCTCATCCGCCTGTTCCAGCTGCGAGCCGCCCTTCCCGAGGCGCGCCTGAAGGCGATCTTCGGCGAATCACGCTGGACATTACTGCGTCGTCTGGGACTGGTGGCGCAACGGAGTGACGGTTGGGCCGCGACAGTGGACCTCTTCCCGGTGGACGGCCTGCTCATCGCCACCGACCACCGCTACTTCATCCACCCCGAAGACCGTCTCGACGAAGAGCCGGTGATGTACCTGGGGCTCGACAGTGTCGGTCTGCTGCACGCCGCTCCCCGACGTGCCGAAGACGACGTCCTCGACCTATGCACCGGTTCCGGTATCCAGGCCCTGGTGGCTGCCCGCCATGCCGGGCGGGTGGTGGGCGTGGACCTCAATCCCCGAGCGCTGCGTTTTGCCCGTTTCAACGCCCAGCTCAACGGCCTCGAAAACGTTGAATTCCGCCAAGGTGACCTCTATCGACCCGTGGCCGGGGAACGCTTCGATCGCATCCTCGCCAACCCCCCCTTCGTCCCCAGCCCCGACAGCACACTGGCTTTTCGTGACGGCGGCGCCGGCGGCGAAGCGATTCTCGCCCGCATCGTCGAAGGCGCCGGCGGGATGTTGCGGCCCGGTGGGCGGTTGCACATCGTCACCGACCTGGTGAACCCGGCGGGTTACCCGGAAAAATTGAACCGCTGGTGGCACGGCGGAGCGGTGGATGGCCTCATTCTCACCACCGCCCCCCGTGACGCCGCCCGCTTCGCCATCCCCCACGCTCATGCCCCCTTCGGCCAGAGCCTGGACGAATACCGGCGGCAACTGTGCCGCTGGGTGGACAACCTGCGGCAAGCCGGCATCACCGCGGTGGACTTCGGCTATCTGTTCCTCCACCGGCGCGAGCGTGGACCCGGCCGCTGGACGATGCGCGTGGTCCACAGCCCCGAGCACGCCATCCATCACCGGGTGGCAGCCCATTTCCGCCAATGGCAGCGCTGGGAAGACAGCCGCCGCGGTGACGAACGCTGGTACCTGGGGGTGGAACCGGCGCTGTACGCCGAGGTGAGCCAAGCCCCCGACGGGCGACGGCGTTACCGGCTCACCACTCCCGACGACCCCTATTTCAGCCATTACGAAGTGACCGAACACGATGCCGCCCGTCTCGCCGCCCTGGCCCAGCGCCCCTGCCCGGTGCAGGAGGTGGTGGAGCGTTGGGGCGAGACCTGGGTCGAGGGCTTGCTTCGCCTGGGGCTGGTGTGTTTGGATCATCCCCGGCGCCTGCCCCGTCGCAGTCTGTTCCCCGGGGCGGTGGTGAGTGACACGCGCAGCGACGGGGTGGCACCGGCCCGGGTGCAGGAACGCCCCAGCAAGACCACCCCCACCTGCCTCTCGGCCTATCTGCGGCGCTGAAACCCCAGAAAACACGTTGTAAAGCCACGTGAAATAGGGGGCGATAACGGGGGCGACATTCATTCATTTCACGAAGGACGGACCCCATGAATCCGCAGGAGAGTGCACTCATCCTCATTGGTTACCAGAACGACTATTTCTCCCCCCAAGGCATCCTTCACGGGGTGTTCGAAGAGTCCGCCGCCGTGGATGGCGTGCTCCGGCGCACCCTGTCGCTGCTGGCGGCGCTGCGCGAGAGCCCCGTCACCCTGATCTCCACCCCCATCTGCTTCACCCCCGACTACCAGGAGATCAACGAACCGGTGGGCATCCTCGGGGTGATCAAAGAGGCCGGTGCCTTCCAAGGGGGGGCCTTCGGCTCCGAGACCATCGCCGAGCTGGAACCCTACGCCGAGCGCATCATCGAGGTGCCCGGCAAACGCGGGCTCAACGCCTTCGCCAACACCCACCTCTCCGAGGTATTGCGCGAGCGTGGGGTGAACGAGGTGATCCTCGCCGGGGCGGTGACCACCATCTGCATCGACTCCACCGGTCGTGCAGCCTTCGAACAAGGTTTCAAGGTCCATGTGCTGCGCGACTGCACCCTGGCCCGCAGCGCCTTCGAACAACGCTTCTACTGCGAGCAGATCTTCCCCCTCTATGCCCGAGTGCTGGACAGCGGTGAACTGCTGAACGAGCTGGGCCTGGAGGCCGATGCCGCGTGAACGGTCCCACCCCCTCGGAGCTGGAGTTACAGATCCAGCAACGCCTGCTCGAAGAACTGACCCACGCCGAGCGGCGCTACCGCACCCTGCTGGAGCGTCTTCAGGATGTCGTCATCGAAAGCGATCTCGACGGGCGGATCAGTTATCTCAACCCGGTGTGGCAGCGGGTTCTCGGTTACCCGGTCTCCCAATGCCTCGACCGGCCGCTGGTGGACTTCATACACCCCGACTCCCCCATCCGGGACCTCCAAGCGCTGGTGGAGGGCGATCACAACGACCTCTGTCTGCGCCACCGTGACGGCCGGCCGGTATGGTTCGAGATCTCCCTCACCCGGAGCAAAGATACCCTGGTGGGGCTGCTCTACAACGTCGATCGTCACAAAGAGACCGAGCGCACCCTCAAACAGGCCCGCGACGCCGCGCTGGAAGCGGCACGGCTGCGCAGCGAATTCCTCGCCAACATGAGCCACGAGATCCGCACCCCCCTGCATGGTCTGATGGGCATGCTGGAGCTTCTGGCCCAGGGGGAGCTCGCGCCCGAGCAGCGCGACTTCGCCGAGACCGCCTACCGCTCCGCCCGCCACCTGATGACCCTGCTCAGCGACATCCTCGACCTCTCCCGTATCGAGGCCGGCGGCCTGCGCCTGGAGACCGCCCCCGTGGATCTCCACCAGCTCCTCGACGATGCCGTGGCCCTGATGCGGGCTCCGGCCGGAGAAAAGGGCCTGGAACTAGTGCTGTGGCGTGCCCCCGATCTTCCCCGCTGGATCGAGAGCGATGCTGCCCGTCTGCGGCAGATCCTGTTCAACCTGCTCTCCAATGCGGTGAAATTCACCGAACGCGGTCGGGTGGCGCTCCGGGCCGAGGTCCAGGGGGGATGGTTGTGCCTGGCGGTGGAAGACAGCGGTATCGGTATTCGTCCCGAGGACCAGGAACGCATCTTCCAGGCGTTCGTTCAAGGGGACGGTTCCTCCACCCGGCGTCACGGTGGTACCGGGCTGGGGCTGGCCATCTGCCGCCGCCTGGCCGAGGCCATGGACGGGCGGCTGGAGCTGCATTCCATCCCCGGCAAGGGCAGCACTTTC